>JBAXQC010000049.1:0-21782 GCA_037131955.1 Bacteroidota bacterium | reverse complement strand
TCTGAATTGCTTTAGCATCTTTAAAAGTAAAAATACCAGTGCTTGGATTAGGATACAAACTAAACGAATTTTCGCTTGATACGATACTAGATAACTTAACAGGAAACTCAAAATTATTAGCTGTTGTATTGGTTATAATCGGAGCATTAAAATCAAAATAAATATACGCCGTATTGCTTATTTGAGAACCATTGGGCAAGTTTGGTAGTGGTTTTATTCGGTACTGAAAATAACCCATGCTTCCTTCGTAATCACTGGTGCTATCGGGCAACATAATGTTGTTGAACCTAACGGTTAATATGTTTCCGCTTACACCAATAGTTGCAGGATGAGAATAACCCAATACTTCAAACGTATTTAAATCTAATTGAGTATCTAAGGTATCTCTCAAGCGAATATTAAAAGCAGGTGCATTTCCTGTGTTTTGGAAGTGAATGGTATAAGTAAACCAATCGTCGTAACCCGGTAAAACGTTAACTGGATAAACTTCCTTCATATTTGGGTCGTAGGAATTTACCACGTTGTAGCAAAAGTCATATACGTTGTTTGTGGTATCAGCATCTATTGGATTGGGAGAAATTTCTACGTGTACACATATTTGGTCATTTGCTTGTGCAGTGGTATTTGTTTGAAACAAAAGATTGAAGGAGTTTGGATTTAATGCATTAAAATCTGGAACAGTATAAACGAAAGTATTGCCACTAACAACAGGTATCAAAGCCCCCACAGCAGGAGAAATATACGAAACAGGACCATATACATTAATAGTTACAGTACCCGAAAAAACGTCGTTCGTGCAATCTAAATTAAACCAATTTACGTTGTCGCTTACATTGGTTTTTAAAGTATGTGTTTGCCCTGGAAAAATCCAACCGATTCTGCTAACTGATTGAACATTGGCATCGTAATAATTGCTACTGTCGCATACCACGGGAAAGTTGATATTGATGACACCAATTGTTGGAACAACCAAATTTACAGTTTGGGAATCTGCCAAAGCACAAGCCATTTCGATGGGTAAATTGTCGGAATCTATTTTCACTTTATAGGCACCTGCTGTATTTACCTTAAAACCATACGTACCAACATTTGTATAAGTTTGAGCAATTAAAGAATCGTTAGAATTAAATAGTTTTACAGGAATGTTAGCACTCTCTAAATCTGCAGCATTGTATGTGCAATTGTTGTTTTGGTCAGTATAAACATTTCCGGAAATATTTACATTACTGATGCAATTGTTGGGGTTATTAATTGCATCAAATTCTATGCAAAAAGGAAGGTTAAGGCTGTAAGCAGTTTGGTTTGGTACACAAGTTAGAGGATTACCAGAAATATTTACATAATTGGAATTGTTACCATTACTAATTTGCGGTAAATTATTTAAGCATAAAATATTGTTGTTTTCAATTCTAAAAAAACTCATTACACTAGGAAATGAGGGTAAACTGCTCAATTGATTATTATAGCAAAATAAAGCTGTAAGAGTAATGGGAAATTCTGGTAAGCTGCTCAATTGATTATTATTGCATTGTAAATTTAAAAGAGAACTAGGCAAAGATGGCATGCTAATCATCTGATTATAATGGCAATATAATTCTTCAAGAGAATTTGGCAATGCAGGCAAGCTACTCAATTGATTATAACTGCAATCTAAATATGTAAGCGTACTTGGAAATGAAGGCAAACTTGTCAATTGATTATATTTGCAGTTAAAATAAGTAAGATAACTGGGCAAGGTAGGTAAGCTGCTCAATTGATTACTATTGCAAATTATATTTGTAAGAGAACTAGGCAAAGCTGGCATGCTGCTCAATTGATTATAACTGCACCATAATTTTTCAAGAGAATTAGGCAAGGTGGGTAAGCTGCTCAATTGATTATAAGCGCAATTTAAAAATGTAAGCGTACTTGGAAATGAAGGCAAACTTGTCAATTGATTATATTGGCAGTTAAGATAAGTAAGAGAACTGGGCAAAACAGGTAAGCTGCTCAAATCATTGCCGTAACAATCTAAGTATTTTAGAGAACTTGGTAAGATAGATAAGCTGCTCAAGTGATTTTCTCTACAATATAAACTATCAAGCGAACTAGGCAATGCAGGTAAGCTGTTCAGTTGAGTAATACTGCAATCCAAATAAGAAAGCGTACTTGGCAATGCAGGTAGGCTATACAATATATTATTATAGCAATTTAGTATTGATAGATTATCAAAAAACTGTACACCAAAAAGGTTTGAAATATTACTACTTGATACTATAAGACTATCCTCACTAACTATCCCCGCACACGTAGTATCCATCAAGTTCCCATTCATACAACTAGGATAAAGTTGCGTGAGTTTGTTAACAAAAGCAGTATCAGGAATCGTTACCCACTGTGCTTTTGCGGGTGAAAATTTTAAAACAAGCACTAAAAAGAGTAGTATTAGTTTTTTCATGAGGCTGGAATTTAAATCAAATTTAGGATTATTTTTTATTGAAAAGCATAAAGGCTTAATTTATACCATTAAGTTAATCTTAAAAAGACGATGAGATATAAAATACAGTATCAATAAAATGTAAAACTCCGTTTTGCGTTAATACATTTTCATCGTGTAAATCTTCTAAAATTATCCCAAGATCAGCATTAAAATAATCGTTGTTTCGGTGGTTAATAAAGCCATTTGAACTTAAGAAAAGTTTTACTTGTTCTAAATCGGTTTTTTCGTTTGCAACAACAAAAGGTTGTTCAACTAAGGCATACAAAGTTTCTTCAAAACAATAAAAACCTTTTAGACGATAAGAAGTATCTTCAAAAAAATAGTTGTGCAACAAAAGATTGACAAAATAATCTTCCCAAGTTTCGTAATAAATAGTGTCGTTTAATTTTAGAACTGTTTTATTGTCTTTTAAATAAACTTTTTGCTCTGCTCCTTCTGATACATAGTTAGAAATATCTATATCTAGTACCCAACACTTATTTTTTTGAGCAAACTCTTTTATGAGCCCTGCTTCTTTTTCTTTGAAGTACTTTGCATTTTTAACCAAGCTGCTTGCTCCTTTGCTTTTTCTAAGGTAATTGGCAACTGCTTGGATAAATTCTCCATTCCTAAATCGACCTTTCCTGAAATGACATTTTGTAGTTCATGATTCATTTTTTCTGAAACAAAACTACTAAAATTTTGTGTAAAAACTTTTATGCATTTTACACTATCCTTTTCCTTCCAAAAATCAATATTCGTTTTTTTTAAAATACTTCATTACAGGTCAAAGTGCTATTGGTTATTAAGTCGAAATTATAGCGTCCTATTTTTTTATTCTGTACTTTCGAAACCTTGAAATCTATTCTTAGTCTTAATAAATACTTGTGGAAATACAAGTTTCGTTTGCTGCTTGGAGTGGTATTTATTGTTATTTCTAACTTATTTTCTGTAGTTCCTGCAAAGGTTACAAGCACTACAATAGATTTTGTGGCCCAAAATATTTCTAGCTACAAAAGCATAAAAGGCACTGCCAGCGAAGAAAATTGGTTCAACAATTTCTCTTTAAAATTCTTGGGGTTTTTGGCACTAATTGTGGCTTTTACATTGCTTAGAGGTGTGTTTATGTTTTTTATGAGGCAAACCATTATTGTAATGAGTAGGCTGATTGAATACGACATGAAAAAAGAAATTTTTGATAAACTGTTGAATTTACCTGTTAAGTTTTACAAACAAAACAACACCGGCGATTTAATGGCAAGAATGAGTGAAGATGTTTCGCAGGTGCGGATGTATATTGGCCCGGCAATAATGTATGCTGTAAATTTATTGGTAATGTTTATTGTGGTGGTTTATGCCATGCTAAAGGTAGATGTTAAACTAACGCTTTATGTATTGACGCCGCTGCCAATTTTATCTTATGTGGTGTATAAAATTAGTTCAGTAATAAATAGACAAAGTGCTGCCATTCAAAAAAAAATTGCCGAGCTATCTACTTTTTCTCAAGAAACATTTTCTGGAATTAGAATTATTCAGGCTTATGCAAAAGAGGAAAACACCTTTAAAAAAATGCAAGGCTTGGCAAACGATTATCGCCAATTGGCATTAAAGCAGGTAAAAACGGATTCCTTGTTTCAGCCTTCTATTACTTTTTTAATTGGCCTAAGTACCATTTTCACCATATACGTTGGAGGAGTTCAGGCCATTGACGGAAAAATTTCTACAGGAAATATTGCAGAGTTTGTAATTTATGTAAACATGCTCACATGGCCTGTAACATCATTGGGTTGGGTTTCTTCATTAATTCAAAAAGCTTCGGCTTCGCAAGACAGAATACTTTTTTTGATGAACCAAGAAAATGAGAACAATACAGAAAATACTCAGGCATTTAAGTTTAATACTAGCATAGAGTTTAAAAATGTTAGCTTGTACTTTCCGTATTCAAATATTTATGCATTAAAAAATATAAGTTTTAAAATAAATAAAGGAGAATCTGTTGGAATTTTGGGCAAAACAGGCTCAGGAAAGTCTTCAATTATAGCGTTGCTCAATAGATTTTATGACCCCACAGAAGGTGAAATCTTAATTGATAATATAAATATTAAAAATATGGATATTGAATCACTGAGAAAGAACATGGGAATAGTTCCTCAAGATGTTTTTTTGTTTTCTGATTCCATAAAAAATAATATTGGATTTAGTGCCAAGGGCTACAGTGCTCCTATGCAGGAAATTGAAAAGGCCGCAACATTTGCCAGCATAAGTCAAAATATTATGGAACTGCCGATGGCTTACGAAACAATTATAGGTGAACGTGGTGTAACACTTTCGGGCGGACAAAAACAAAGAATATCCATAGCACGGGCTTATTTATCCAATCCTGAGATTTTTATAATGGACGATAGTCTTTCGGCGGTAGATACACATACCGAAGACGAGATACTTAAAAATTTAGGAGATTTTCAAAAAGATAGAACCTCAATAATTGTGGGGCACAGAATATCGTCTATGAAAAATGTTGATAAAATAATTGTTTTGGAAAATGGGCTTATATTAGAACATGGAACTCCATTAGAATTGCAAGAAAAGAAGGGATATTTTTACGATTTAACACGGATTCAAATGGATGAAAATGTGTAATATAGTTAGGCTAAAAACGTTAGTAAGAATTAATCCAAGAAAAAATTTTCATAAAATAGTAAAATCGTATCTTTTTGTTTCATAGATTTGCACATACTATAACGCAAAAATATTAAAAACCATTTATGGAAGGGTATCAAAAAGACAAAGCAGAAATTTTTGGAAGAGCAGTAAAGGCAGGAAAGAGAACCTATTTTTTTGATGTAAAATCTACTAAAGCGGGAGATTATTACATTACAATTACAGAAAGTAAAAAAAGGTTTATGGAAGATGGTAAATTTATCTACGATAAGCACAAAATCTTTCTTTACAAAGAAGATTTTCAAAAATACTTGGAAACGCTAAACGAAACCATGGATTTTATACAGCAAGAACAGCCTTTTGACCCCGAAGAAATTAAAAGACAAAACAATTATCCTCCCAACAATAACAATAATTCAGAGTTCACAGATGTAAATTTTGAAGACCTTGATCAAAAATAGAAAGGATAAAAAAAAACTTAAGGGTACAATTTGTACCCTTTTTTTATTTATTCTCTTTTCTTGCAAGCTTTATTCTCAGTCAGTTTCAGGGCCAACAAATTTTCAAATTACTTTAGGCACATCTACTGGATTTCTTAAGTATGCTTTATCCAACAGTTTTATTTCTAACACTTATGCAAGCAATTTGGTTGTAGGCACACCACCTCTAAACATTTTTGTGGAGCAAGTGAGCAAAAGGACTATTTTTGGGGTAGCATTCTCACATGAATTGTATAAATACAGCCCACAGGTAAACAATCCAAATTTAATAAAAGACCGCCAACAGAACATAACGTTTATAACTGCCGGTTTACGCTTTGCTTATAAATTGGTAAACAAAAAGAACAATAGTTTTTATGGTGGTATTCGTATAAATTATTTGTATTCCAACAGAACTGTTTTTCAAAACACACAAAACACACAAAACAATCCAAATAATCCAAACAATCCCCGCCCAACACCTGTTGCTGGTGATACCGAAGTTTTTATTGCACGACGAAACCGCCCTGGCTCTCAATTATTTATTGGCGATAGGTATTTTTTTAATGATGTGTGGGGAGCAAGTTTTGAATTGGCCATTGGCAGGCCTTATTTTGCACTATTTGGTTTTTCATATAAACTTGTTAGATGAAAAAGTTAGGATTACTATTTTTTCTTGCAGTGCAATTTGTTTTTGGTGCAAAATTATATTCACAAAACAGACCGGGGCAACAAGTATTTACAGTGGGAGCAGGTTCATCTGTTTTAGGCATTGTACTAAGAGTTGCAAATACAGCACTAACAGTAAACGGACAGCAATTGTCTATTACACCAATGCTTTCGGCGAGTTACGACAATGCCATAGATTCTGTTTTTAGTTTAGGGTTTATTTATTCTGCACAAAGTTTTACTTTGAGCCGAAAAAACGGAAACTTTACTGATAAATTTAGTATCATTCACAACAATTTCGCATTTAGGTCATTGTTACATTTGACAAAAAAATCAGAAAAAAATGATTTTTACGTTGGTGCTAGAGTTGGTTATTCTTTGTTTAATTTTAGGAGCACACTGCCCGTAAACAATATTCCAAACGATGCTTTTTCATTGTATTCAGGTTATTCATTTCAGGCATTAATGGGTTACAGAGGTTTTCTTACAGAAGACATAGGAATAGGTTTTGAATTTGCATTTGGTCGTCCATATTGGTCAAGTATTTTTTTGTGCTATAGATTTGGGCAAACTAAACCCATGAAAACAATTCCTAAAAGCCCAAATAATACTCAGCCGGGAATTCAATATAAATAAAAAAAATTTTGAAGCATAAATGTTTTTATGCTTCAAAACCATAAAGGTATTTGTCATAACAACACTTAGAGATTTTATAATATATTGCCACTTATTTCTAATTACAAGGCAAAAAATAGCGTTAAAAAGTATAATTTTGCGGCACATTTTTTATCAAACATTTAATAAAATCAATTAAAAACTTAACTTAAAAAAATGATAGCAGAAGGAAAAACCGATTACGAATCAAAGCTAAGTAGCTGGATTGAACTAGAAAAAGCTGCAGTTGAACTTATTCATGAAATTGGAAGACTTTGGTTTGACAAGTCAGTAGAACTAATTTTGTTTCGCAACCAATTGGTAGATAGAAGCGCCAGCGAAATAATGAATTTGCACCAGTATGCCGCAAATGTTATTAAAGCTCCAATAAGCGTAAAAGATACCTTGGCTTTGGCAAGAGAAATTAATGCATTGCAAGGTTTAGCACCTGCCAGAATAGACATTGGCAAGATAAGTTCAGAGTGGTTAAGTGAAAAAAATTCAGGAATAACAGTAAAGGATTTTATAGCAAAAAAGTTAGCTCATTTTGTTGGAGCAGATCATTCCATTACCCCCAAAGATGTTGTATTGTATGGCTTTGGAAGAATTGGAAGAATAGCTGCAAGAGAACTTATTGTGCAAGCCGGAAAAGGAGAACAATTAAGGTTAAGAGCTATTGTTACACGCAGCAACTCCGACGAAGACATAATAAAAAGAGCAGAACTATTAAGAACAGACTCTGTGCATGGGCCTTTCCCAGGTACTGTTTCGGAGGACTTGCCCAATAAATCAATTTTTGTAAATGGCCATCAAATTTTAATGTTGGCGGCAAAAAATCCACAGGATTTAGATTATACGCAATACGGTATTGAAAATGCATTATTGATTGACAATACAGGTATTGCAAGAGACAGAGAAGGATTAAGTTTGCATTTGCAAGCAAAAGGAATTTCAAAAGTATTGCTTACCGCTCCGGGGAAAGGTGATATTCCAAACGTTGTTTTTGGTGTAAATCAAAACTCTTATGAACCTACTGAAACAATTTTTTCTGCCGCTTCGTGCACAACAAATGCGATTGTTCCTGTATTAAAAATTATTAGCGAAAAAATTGGAATAGAAAGAGGACATATAGAAACAGTGCACTCTTACACCAACGATCAAAATTTATTAGACAATTATCACAGCAAATTTAGAAGAGGAAGAGCCGCTGCAATAAATTTAGTAATTACAGAAACTGGCGCCGACAAAGCTGTTGCAAAAGTATTGCCTCATTTGGCTGGATTGCTTACAGGAAATGCCGTAAGAGTTCCCACCCCCAATGTTTCCTTGGCAATTTTATCATTGAATGTTGCAAAAACAACTTCAAAAGAAGAGGTGAATGAAATTATGAAAGACGCTGCATTGCATGGCGATTTAGTAGAGCAAATACAATATTCGTTTAGCAACGAACTGGTTTCTTCGGACTTAGTGGGCAATCCATGTTCATCTATTTTTGACAGCCCTGCAACCATTGTTTCTAAAGACGGGAAAAATATTGTGTTGTATGTTTGGTACGATAACGAGTACGGTTATACAAGGCAAGTAATTCGTTTTAGCAAAAAAATTGCTAACGTAACAAGGTTGACGTACTATTAAATAAAAAGAATTTTTGTAAAATTTGGGGAGAAGAAATTCTCCCTTTTTTTTTCTAAGAAATTGAAAAAGAAAAAAACTTACATTCGTAAAAAATAATTTCTTTTGAAAGAACCGTTAATTAGTATTTTATGTCCTGTACTGAATGAGGCCGATAACATTGAAAACTTGGTGCACAGTTTTACGTTGGATAAAATAGAAAAAGAAATATTTTTTATAGACGGAGGTTCAACAGACAATAGCAAAGAAATAATTGAATCTGTAAGAAGAAAATACCCTAACGTTTTTTTAGTAGATAATCCACAAAAGTTTGTATCTCCTGGATTTAATAAAGCATTTGCATTAAGCAAAGGAAAATATATTTCATTTCTTGGAGCACATGCCAATTATCCAAAAGAATTTTTTGAAAATGCTGTTAAGTATTTGTCGTCGGGCGAATGTGATGCAGTTGGAGGACCATTAATACAAAAAGGAAAAGAATTTTGGGGAGAAATTATTGCAGAATGTATGAGCAGTAAGTTTGGAGTAGGAGGTACAGAATTTAGGACATCTAGAACAAAGCAATACGTTCAGAGCGTTGCTTTTGCTACATACAAAAGAGAAGTTTTTGAACAAGCCGGACTTTTGGATGAGAGCTTAGTAAGAAACCAAGACGATGAATTTCATTACAGAATGAATTCTTTAGGGTATAAAATTTTGATGGTGCCTGAAATGCAATGTGAATATTTTGTGAGGAGCAGTCCTAAAAAATTATTTAAACAATATTTTGAATATGGATTGTATAAACCAAAGGTGTTATTTAAAATAAAAGAATCTATAAGAATCAGGCATTTAGTTCCTACTGCTTTTGTATTGTACTTAGTTGCAGCTGTTTTTTTATTTTCTATATTTCCTATTGTTTTGTTACCACTGTTAGCTTACTTGATAGGAGCATTTGCATCTGTAGTAAAAACTAAATTAAGTATTGTTCAGAAAATAGCCGCTGTATACATTTTTTTTATTTTGCATTTAGCTTATGGCTTGGGATTTATTAAAGGCTTAATGATTGTTAGAAAGGAGTAAAACTAAAATTTTAAAAGCGTGTTAACCACAATTTCCGAAGCATTTCCATTTCCAAAATAGTCAATATTAAAATCGGACTTTTTGTTTTCCATTTTTTCATAAGCATTAATAATATCCTCAGATTTTGAATCAACTAAACAACTAAAGCCTCCACTAATTAATTCTAACCATTCTGTTTGTTTGCGAATGGTTACGCAATGTTTGTGAAAATAAAACGCTTCTTTTTGCAAACCACCACTATCTGTAATTATAAGTTTGCAATATTTAAGCAATTCCAACATGTCAAAATATCCAACAGGCTCTGTAATTTTAAAAAAAGTTTTGATATTATTTTTTTCAATAATTGCTTTTGTTCTTGGATGAAGTGGCAATACTAGATTTGTTTTTTGTGCAATGGTATTAAATGCAGAAATAATATTTTTTAAACTCTCTACATCATCAGTATTTTCTGGGCGATGAATAGTTGCTAAAACAAATTCATTACAGTTTAATTGATCAATAATTTTTGATTTTTGAGAAGATATTTCTGCATAAAACAAGGCTACATCCATCATAACATCTCCATTTTTTACAATGGTGCAATCAAAATTTTCGTATCCTTCTATCTTTAAATTTTTTAGTGCTGTATCTGTGGGGCAAAAAAGAACATCACTAATTCTGTCTGTTAAGATTCTATTAATTTCTTCAGGCATTTGCATATTAAAGCTTCGCAAGCCTGCTTCAATATGAGCAACTTTTATGTTTAGTTTTTTTGCTGCTAAAGCACCTGCCAAAGTAGAATTAGTATCGCCGTAAACCAGCAATAAATCCGGCTTCTCTAAGAATAAAACTTCCTCAATTTTTTCAATCATTCTGCCTGTCATAGCACCGTGACTCAAACTATTTACTTCTAAATTATACTTTGGTTTGGGAATCATCATTTCATCAAAAAAAACATCGCTCATGTTTTTATCGAAATGCTGACCTGTGTGTACGATTATTTCTTGAATTGTAGGGTGCAATTTTAACTGACGACCAAGTGCTGCTGCTTTAATAAATTGTGGTCTGGCACCAACAATTGTGATGAGTTTCATGTTTAAATTATTTTCATTTCAAATGTAAGGAATATATATTTGAAATTAATATAAGTAAATTTGTGTGCAAAGTATTTTATTAATGAAACCAGAAAAAAGTTTGATAGTTTTATTTGATGGGGACTGCAATTTGTGCAACAGAAGTGTTCAGTTTATTATAAAAAGAGATAAAACTGCTAAAATAAAATTGGCTTCGTTGCAATCAGAAATTGCCAAAGAATTAATAAAAAAACAGCTTCCTATTTCCATAGAATTCAATTCAATACTTTTGTTAGAAGATAATAAAATATTTTTTAAATCAACTGCTGCATTAAAAATAGCAAAACACTTAGATGGTTTTTGGCCAATTCTTTTTATTTTAATTATTATTCCTGGGTTTATTAGAGATTATTTCTACGATGTAATTGCAACAAATAGGATAAAGTGGTTTGGAAAAGCAGCGAGCTGTTGGGTTGAAAAAGATTACAAAGAAAGGTTTTTGAGTTGAGTTTTTTCTTTCGATGCATTCTCTTTCCAGAATAAAAACAAGAAAAAGGAAAAGAAAATAACTCCTGCTTGAGTTTCTAGCATAGATTCAAAAAGGAAATTAAAAACTATTAACAGTACAAAAATTACTGCCGAAAAATCTGACTGTCTGTAAAAGAGAAAGAGAGGAATCCCTAAAATTAGTAGTAATACAATTAAGCCTGGTAGCCCTATTGCAATAGTTGTTTGCAAAAACTGGTTGTGAGAATTTAATTTTTTGGAATACAATTCTTTTTCGTTTTTTAATTGGTAGTGCTTTAAAATTTCATCCTTTGCATCTCCGGTGCCAACTCCTAGCACACTAATTTTTGCAATTATTTGTAAAGAATTTTTCCAAATAGAAATTCTTCCTGTAGTAGAATTAAACCCTTCTTCATTAGAATTTAATGCTTGGTACATTTGATGGAGCCTGGAAGTGCTTTGAGGAAAACTAACAATAAACGAACCAATTAGTAAAATAAATATGCCTGAAATAATTGCAGATTTAAGGTACTTCTTTTTTTGTATAGCGTATAGAATTAACTTAAAAATTAAAATAAAAAATAAAGTAATTACACCACTTTTGCTGGAAAGTAAAATAATAATAAACACAAAAAAAAGAAAGGTAAGATTAGAAAAAAAGGGGGATTTAAAAACTCCCCTTTCTAAAATTAAAATTGCACATGCAAAATTCAGGTACATGGCAAAATAAGAGGGGTGCATAATTTTAGAAAAGTTAGCGTAAAAAAAATAATCTGCATTTCTTGAATGGTAGTAATGCAAAAAAGCATTTAGCAAACATATTATTGAGCCTAAAATACAGCCTAGAATAAAGCTTTTCTTAATTGTAAAAACAAAATTATTTTCAAAGGAATCCTCCGAAAAGAATAGTGCGGGTAATAAAATTAAACTTAGTTTTTGTACTAATTCAAACTCTGTATTTTTTGAATTAGATGAATAGAAAGAACCTATTAAATATAATAGGTAAAGGGAAATAGAAAGGTAAAAATATTTATTGTGTAAAGAATTTAATTTGTCTTTTAACTTGCCTTCCAAGAGAAAAAATAGCAATGCACAAGCAATTAGCCACGGCATTAAAGACTTGTTTAAGGGAAGGGTAAATGAAATTAATAAAATTAAATTATTTTTAATGCCGCTTAATTTTATCGTATTTTGTAAATCCACAAATGAAAATAGTTTCAAAAATTGCTTTTGTAATAGTCTTTATTTTTTCTGCAATATATGTATATAATCGAGAAAAATATTCTACAGAAATCGAAATTGTTGACGGTTACCCAATAGAATTTTCTGTTGATAGGGGAGATAATCTTCGTTTTTTTCTAAATTCAAAAATAGCAAACAAAAAAGGTTTAGTTTATATCTACACCATTAAAAGTCAAAAAATAGATTCATTAATTTTGGATGTTATTCCGCAAGCAAAAATCAAAGATACACTGGCCTATCAAAACGGATTCAACTACCAGTACGAGTTTATTTATAATACAAAAAAGTTAAAGAGTGGCATTTATTTTATTGGTAATGTAGTGCCATTTTTAGTTAAAGAAATTACAAAAAAAAATGCCATAACTATTGTGTTTCCTTATGGAAATTTAATGGCCATAAATAATGTGGGTGGGAGGAGTTTCACTGAAAGCAATTCAAAAAACTCAATTCCTGCTAATAAGTTAAGTTTAAAAAGAACGCTTAAAATTAGCGATGAATATTCGTACTTTCTGAATTGGATAGACAGCGTTTGTAGCAAGAGAAATATTAATTTCATCAGTGATTTAGATTTGGAGAAAACACTTTGTTTATCAAACACACAAACTTTACTATTATATGGCTATTCGGCATTTTGGACTTATAAACAAAGAAATTGCTTTGAGCAATTTAATGCCAATGGAGGAAATGTTTTGGCTGTTTGTTCTAGATTAATGAACAATAAAATGGAATATGATTATGTTCATAAAACTATTTCATTTAAGTTGCCTGATAATGGTGATACAATAATTAAAAATCAGGTACTATGGAATAAAATAAATAGCAATGCACTAACGGTTGGCTGTAGCTATGAATTATGTAATCAAACAAAAACAACTCTTCTATCGTTTGGAGGATATAAAATAATATCAAAAGAACATCCAATTTTTATAGGGATTAATACTAATTATATAGCAATTAATACCGATTATGGAAATGCAGTGGCTGTTTTGAACAATAATTTTGCTGCACATCCACGCCCCAATAACAAAGTTTTAAATTTTTACAGAAACGAAATCCTTGCTTATGATCTAGGGGTCTATAAAAAAGGCCAAACGGTTACTGGTATTTTTCACTTTCAAAAAAGTAAAAATTCGGGCAAGCTTATTGTTATTGGCAATGATAATTGGGTCTTAAAGGAAAATTTAAATGATTCGTTAATTACTAAGATAACAATAAATTGTATTAATTATTTGATTAAGAGTTAAAAAAAACATGGCTCATGATTAAAAAATACAACATTCTGCTAACTTTATTTTTGCTATCCATATTGAGCATCTATTGCTCCAAAACATACGATGAAGGCTCCAATTATAGTTTTAGAACAAGGCAAAAGAGGATTACAAAAAGATGGAAATTAGAATTAATTGAAATTGGATTTACCAAGACGCCCATGTCTGGCAATCACTTTATAACACTGACTAATGAAAAACTGGCAGATGGATATTTTAAAGCAACATTTGAGAATTTCCCTTATGAATTTTGTCAATCAAATCCTGATACCTCTGGGCAAAAAGAATTTACAACCGAAGGTGTTTGGAAATTTTATGAAGGTGTCTTTGGGGGTTGTAATATTGAAGAAAGGCTTTCTGAAAAAGAAGGATTGCTAATTAAAATAAATGATATTAATTACAATACAAGAGAAGAAAGATGGAAAATAGTGAAACTTACAAATTCAGAATTACATTTATTTTCAACATATTGCGGTAATTGGGCATGCTTTTATACAATGTCTAGAAAACTTTATTTTAAAGCAAATTAATTGTAAACAATTCTATGATACGATAATAAATATTGTTTTGATTATTTACTTACTGAGAAGTAAATTATAAAAATTGATTAATTTTTTTTCTTCCATCTCCCAATTATATTTTTCTTTTACTGCAGCAATTGAATTTTTTGACATTATTTTTGATACTTCAAAATTCTTATGCAAACGATTAATTGCTTCAGCAATTAATTTTGAATTATTCGGATCTACAGTTAATCCACATTTATTGTCAACTAAAATTCTTCGCCACAATTCAAAATCAGAACCAACCACAGGTAATCCTGCACTCATATACTCAAACATTTTATTGGGCTGAGCATAAATGTGGTTTTGTGCTGGTAGAAATGTCACAATACCTGCAAAACAACTTCCCATTATTTCTGCTAATTCTGTTCTATTCACTAAACCTAAATACCTAACTTGTTTCCATCCATTTAATGCTTGTAACTGCGGCAAGATGCTTTCAGGACTAATTACTCCAGCCAATATAAGAGTTATTCCCGGACAAAACTCCAATGCATTTATTAATGGGAAAATACCTCTTATCTCCGATATACTGCCTGTAAAACAAATATTATTTGATAAATTATATTCGCTGTTATTTGAACTTAGTTCGCCTAGAAGTGGAAAATTATTAATATTCTCAACATTATTATTTATTAAGGAAAATTTTTGACTAATATGCGGCGTTGCTCCAATACAGCCTGTTATCATTTTGCAAATAATTTTTTCGAAAACCGATAATGATTTACTCAGAATTTTCCGAACGTTCTTATTTAAATAATATTTATCTTGAATTTGGGCAGGCAAATCTTCGTGTGCGTCAAAAACAACCTTCTTCCTTAATAATAAATACAAAGGTGCAACTAACAACAATTCAGGATCGTGAAGGTGATAAAGTTTAGCATTGGTTTTAAGGCTCAAAATAAAAACCCTTAATACGCCCAAAGTCATCCTTTTTAATCTTGATTTTGTTGAATACCCAGTCCCGACAATATATACTCCATCAAGATATTTATTTTCATTGTTATTACTTACGTAGTATAACTCAAAATTATTTTTTGCTAAAGAAATACATTCCTTTTTAAAAATCCTTATGTCGTTGTAAGGATGAGCCGATGATACATGGCATATTTTTACCATTTTAATCTCTTTTTATACCCTTGATTTTATAGTATATTTTGTATGCAAAATTTAAAAAGTCTTCGTTATTTGCATAAACTTTATAGGGTTTTATAGGGGCATTCATTATTTCTTCGAAACCAACATTTGACAAACCAAGTTTTTTTATTACATATTCCTTATCCGATTGCAATAAATCATCTGGATAAGGAGGTTTTTTTATTTCCTCTAGAGCGTCCAACCGAGTTGTTTGATTACTACAAATTAAAGTTGATAAATGTGCTCTTCTCTTATCTATGTTAAACTTTTTTGGTAAAATATAGGATTGAAAAAAACGGGTAAATATTGATTCGTAGTGTTTGCCGCCATAGTATTGCCAACCCAATTCTTTTGTAATTAGTTCCATTGCTTCTTGCTTGTTGTAAGGCAAATGATTCAATAATCTAATCATTTTTATTTTTCTATAGTAAGTGTAGTAAAATTCTTTCAAAAAACCCAATCTTGGGTAAGTTTTAAATGGAATTTCCCCAAACTTATTATGAATATCGTTAAGGTGTTTTAAATCTTTGGCATTGTATCCCCAACTTTTTGGTAAAATTCCTTCTGTAACAAAATTGCTTCCGCTTAAAATATATTTTATGTTGTATTTATCACACAACCTATAAATAGCTGCCAAAAAAGAATGGTCGGTAGGAATCTCTGCATTGGCAACAGAAGCTTTTAAAAATGAGATTTGAAGGTCTTTGAACTCTTCCCAGTCTATTACCCAGGTTTGATAATCGAAATTAAGCTTAGTTACAATATTTTCGATATTTTTTACTGCCAATTCAGAATTCCATCCATTATCAAGATGAACAGTGAGCACTCTTAATTCTAGCTTTTTTGCCCAATAGGCAACATAAGTGCTATCTACTCCACCGCTTACACCAACAATGCAATCATATTCGCTGTTCTTTTGATTTTTTTTTATTTCATCGGCTAGTTTATACAAATTTTCTAGCCAATTATCATTTGAATGAACGTAAAGTGGAGCCAGCTTATAATAATTATTGCAATGATTACAGTTCCCTTTTTCATCAAAAACTATTTCTGTATCTGTTGTATCCATGATACACCTGTTGCAAATTTGATAGGGAATTGACATGAGTTATTTAATTATAATTTTGTAGGCTGTTAACAATTGCTTTGCTATAGCTTTTTCAGAAAAGTGCTTCTCCACATAGTCTTTTAAGGTCATTGGGGCAAATTTAACTAAATTTTCAGAAACTTTACAGTAAGCTTCATAAAATGAATCGGGGTTGCTTTCAGTAATATAGCCGTTAAAATCATTGATTACAATATCAGATGGACCACCTGATTTTGTAGAAATAACTGGCACACCACATGCCATTGCTTCAATTGCCACAACTCCAAAAGTTTCATGATGGCTTGTAATAGCTAAACAAAATGCCTGCTTTATTAATTTGAATAGTTCTTTACGCGGTTGAAAAGGTAAAAAATCAACCTCTGTTTCTAAATTATTGTCCTTTGCAAAACTTCGCAACTTAGTTTCATTTGGACCCTCTCCAACTAAAAGTATTTTACCAAATCTATGTTTAGCTAGGGCTTGCAGTACAAGTATTTGGTTCTTGTTTTCATTAAAAGTTCCAATGCTAATGATTTTATATTGCTTTGTAACATTTTCTTCACTACTTATTTCATTTGTTTTTACCATATTGGGAATAGTAACAAAAGGAACATTAAACATACTTTCTAATCTTCTAGCAAAATAATTACTAACCGCAATGTTATGGGAAGAATTTTTAAAAACATCATTTGCAATTTGCCTCTGTTCAATTGTTAATTTGTTGTTGATAAACTTGGAGCTGTGTTCTGTAATTACGAATGGTATTTGGTACTTGTTCTTTATTTCAATTGAAGCTTTCCCAGCCTCGAATCCATGAACATGAATAATTTGAGGCTTCCCAAATTTTGTAATATACCTTTTAAATAATTTGGGAATGAGCCAACACGTCATTTTTACATCAAAATTATTAATAAAGGGTAAATTCGGATAATGTACAACATTAAATTCTACATCTGAATTTAAGAAGGTTTTACTACCAAGTTTAAAAATATTTGGTCTTCGTAAAAAGTCCTTTACCCCAACTGGATTAACAGAAAGAAAGCCAATTTTTAAATTTGGAAATGTTTGCTTTAGTGCTTTGGCTTGATCGAAATAAAAAATGCCATCCAGTTGGTTAAAATAATTGGGAAAGCCATTACTTATAATTAAAATATGATATTCACCATTTAGATTATTCATCTTCTTTTTTTAATAAATGCCAGCCTAGACCAATGCAAACCAGATAGTACAAAGCTTGAAAAGAAGCAAAACAAATGAACGCGTCCATCAATCCATATCCTAAATTGTTTGGTATATACAAGCTTAAAAAGGTTAATAATAACTGTGAAATGGAGAAATAAAGCAATAATTTATGTTTATCAAGCTTTAAGTAAATAAATGAAACTGACGACGAAATGAATGAAAATGACATATAAAATATACAAATTCTAAAAAATGGACCAATTCCACTCCATTTTTCACCAAGCACCATAGTAAATATTTCCTCAGGTAGCAACATAATTACAATTAATGCAATTAATGCAATTAAAGCTAGCGATTTGATATTATTTATATAATGTTTTCTTAAAACACACTTATTTTTAATTTCGCTGATACTTTGAAAATAAATTTGGCCAAAGGAAGAGGATACTATTCCTAAAGGAACAGCTACATATTGCATAGCAACACTCACAAAGCCTAATTTAGAGGCTCCGTAAAATTCAAAAATACTGTATGAAAAAACTGCTGCATTCAATGAATTAACAAGTACATTTGGCGTGGTAATTAGTGGGTATTTTCTTTCAGACAATGCATATTCTTTGACTTTAGATATTTCAGCAGTATTTACTATTGCCTTGAAATCTTTGAACTTGAAAAGCAGTAAAAACAAACCTGAAAATCCGAATCCAATGACCCTTCCTATTTGCATAGCAATCTGGGATAGAGGTGTAAAGTAAAAAGCGATCTTAGCACCTTCTCCAACCAAAGACTGCAAAATACGTGCAAGTGCCATATTTATATATAGTTTGGACCTATTGAACCAATTGTTTATTACATCATTGATTCCACTGAAAAAAACAAGTAAAAACACTAAAACAAAAATCAGTATTCCCCCAATATGAATAAATTCAAAATATTGCAAAAAGGCAATCAAAAAAACAGCAACAAAACTCATTAATAAAGAAGAAATGATTGCAATTAAGAACAGGTGTTTTGCAGCAATTTCATCCTTCGAAATCATTACAGCATATTCGTACTTTAAAGTGGCAATAGATGCAAAAACACTCGTGATATTGATAAATAAATTATATTCTCCAAATTGAGCAGGGCTATAATAGTAGCGTTGTAAGATTAATGTTATTGAAAGTGCAATAAGCTGTGAAATCAGTGTTCCAAATGATAGAATTGCAGTTTGCTTAAATAATGCTGAGTTTATTTTTTTTCTAATTGAAATGATCATGCATTATTTTCTCTTCTTTGCAGTGAAATGAATATTAAACTAAAAATTGTCCAATTTAATGGACTCGAAGCAAATGAACTGCTTACATTTGAAACAATTACAAATATAATGAGTAAGTTGACAGCTATAAAAAGCTGACGATCATTTATACTAACCTTAAAAAGATATTTGTAATTTAAAATAAAAAGTAATAAAATTAGTAACCAATATAAACTTCCAATAATAATGCCATATTCACACATTAGTTGAAGTAGCCAGCTATGAGAATTAATTACATTTTTAGTTGGCAAAACATCATTGGTATGTTTCATATAGTACTCGAAATTACCAGCTCCTATTCCTCTGAGAGGATGCTGAGTTATAAAGTTGATACCATTTATTATTAAATTTCTTCTTATTTGAAATGATGTTAATGATGGCAGAGAGTCATCTTTTAGGTTGACCTTGCTCGATTCAAAATTTGATTCATTAAGGCTTATATAGTTTGATTCAAAACTAGAATAAATGGAATAATTCTCGGATTTATTAATTACCAAGTTATTTATCAAAAGCATGCAAGCAATAAATGAAATTAAGAACAAAGCATACTTGTAATTTTTTATGATGATAGGTTTAATAAAATTAGAGAGTCTTTGTTGGTGAACAATTATGAAAGAAATCATAAAAAATAGTAATGCAATTAGGCAAAACTTAGCATCATTTCTATAAATTATTTGAAAAGTGACCAACAGAATTGCAATAAAAATTACAGGTTTTTCATAAAACAAATAGGTAGAAAATGGAATTGAAATTACTAAATAAATAGCAAGCTCATTAGGGCCATCAAAAAGAGAAATTACTGAGTCAAATGCAGGGATATTAGGAACCTGTTTTGCCAGGAAGTCAGAAAAGTGACCTTGAATATGGAAGTTGAAAAATATTTCTAAATAGGCAAAAATTACCAAGCAAAGCCAAGAAATGTGCCATGCTTTTAAAAATTGCGGGGTAAATTTATAGTTTGAATCAAATGCAAAGCAGAAAAGAATAAAACCATTTAAAATTCCTGTTAAAACATAGAAGCTGTTTACAATTACCGCTTTTTTATCCTCAGCCCAAATATAACTTAATATCGACCAGCCTAACATTAGAGTTATAACGAACAATAACCACTTTCCATATTGAGCAATTTTTAAGATATTTAATTTTTCTTTTGAGATAAGCAGTAATGGCAAAATAAAAGTTAGTATCCTACCAATAAACAAATGAAATTCACCAATTTTTAATGTAAAAAAATTAGAACCTGCAAACAATGACAGCAAGTAAAAGCTAATAAAAAGTGAATTGTTTAATTTCTTATTCAGCAATTTCTAAATTATTTCAGATAAGTTGGGATAACTAATTAAAATTGCTCTATGTTTTCCATGAAAGACAAACATGCTACCGGCAGCCACTGCGTTAACTTTTGTAGCAGTAAAAACTTCTTTAATGTGATCAATGTTTCCAATTCCACCACACGCAATAAGAGGAACCGATATTGATTTTGCAAGATCATCAATTAATTTGATATCTAATCCATTCATCATTCCATCTCTTTCGATATTATTTAACAGAATTTCTCCAGCACCTGCCTCTATACATTTTAATGCAAATTGAAGAGGTTTAAAACCAGTGTTATCTTTACCATTGTTCTTAAAAACCGAATAGTTGCTGAATAAATTACTTTTCACATCTATAGATGCAATTATTGCCTGATTCCCAAATTTTTTTGATAAGCTTGTAATTAAATCCAACGACTTAAAGTTACTTGAGTTTATTACTAACTTCTCTACACCAATTGAAAAAAGTTTTGAAGCGTCCTCTATTGAAGCAATTCCGCCGCCATAGCTTAAGGGCATAAAACACTCCGAAGCCATTTTTTCAATTAAATTAAAATTAATAGATTTTTTATTTGTGGCTTCAATATCCAAAACACAAACTTCATCTACTTCTTTGTCATTAAAAATTTTTATGGCATTTAAAGGATCTCCTATATATTTTGGGTCTTTAAATTTTTGAGTTTTATATAATCCTTCACCTTTTAGTAACAATATTGGTATTACTCGTTTAAACAACATAACTATTGGAGCAAAGAGAAATTTTTAAACAATTGCATTCCGAATTTATGACTTTTTTCAGGATGAAATTGAACACCATAAATATTCTCTAATTGCATTCCGCATGTAAAAGTATAACCATAAGTACTCTGTAAAATTATATCTTCTGGTTGTTCGTTTGCAATGTGATATGAATGAACAAAATAGTATTTCATTTTTTCCAAACTATTTGTAAGTATGTTTTGTCTATGATTTGTTACATAATTCCAACCCATATGGGGTACCTTAAATTCGTCATTATCAAGATTAAATTTTACACAATTTGCATTGAACCAACCAAGACCTTTCTGAGTTCCCTCTTCACTGCTTTTTGTCATTAACTGAAACCCTAAACACAATCCAAGTATTGGAGTTTTGTTTACTAAAACCTTTTCGTTTAAAATTTCTTCAATATTTAATTCTCGCAAGCAAGATATGCCATAATCAAAAGAACCAACTCCAGGTAAAATTAATTTCCTCGCATTTTTTATTTTTTCAATGTTGTTGGAGATTTCAGAACTTACACCAATTTTTTTTAAAATATTTTCAATCGACGCTAGATTTCCAACTCCATAATCAATTATTGTAATTTCGGGTACCAAATTAGTTTAGTATTTTTGTTTTTTAGCAAAATAAATTTTTGTTTGAAATTCAAAATTACAACATTTTTTTGTATAATTAATCATGGATTCCACTTTTGAAACTGACATCATCCAATGGGATGTAAACACTTGGTCAAAACCTCTACAATTTTGGCAAG
>JBAXQC010000048.1:0-22275 GCA_037131955.1 Bacteroidota bacterium | reverse complement strand
AGAAATTATTGTTGACGCAATGATTAAACCGTTGTCTAACTTAGAAGAAAAAAGTGGTTGAATTTTATTTCTCCAAAGAAAAATAGGTAAAATCCAAACGAGTAAAACAATGTCTTTTGTAAACGATTGCCAAGGCGTTAAGTGCAATGCATCTCCAAAACAACCGCAATCAGTAACTTTATTAAAATAGGCCGAATAGAAAGTTAAGAAGGTAAAGAAAATTATCATTAACAAGAGAAGCCAAGAAAATAGTTTCATTCTTGAACCAATAAGTGTGGCCACACCGCAAACAATCTCAAAAACTGTTATTAAAACAGAAAGCGTTAATGCAAAAGGAACAAAAAATTCCATTCCAAAAACTTCGAAATATTCTTGAAGTTTGTAGGAAAAACCTATTGGGTCGTTGGCTTTGATTAGGCCAGAAATAATAAAAAGTACACCCACTAAAATTCTGCAAATTGCAACTATGTATTTCATATTTTATTTATTGTTTTTTTTCTTCTTTAAGTTTAATTAATGCAAAAACGGAATAGTTAATCATATCAAAATAGTTAGCGTCTATACCTTCGGAAACTAATGTTTTTCCTTGATTATCTTCAATTTGTTTGGTTCTAAAAATTTTCATTAGAATCAAATCCGTTAACGAACTAATTCTCATGTCGCGCCAAGCTTCTCCGTAATCGTGATTTTTATTGTTCATTAATTCTTGAGCTTTTTGTGCATAAGAATTATACAAAGTCATTGTTTTTTCTTTTTCAAGTTCAAGTTCAGTTTCTTTTGTCTGCTCCAATTCTAATTGTATAAGTCCAATAATTGCATAATTTATAATACCCATAAATTCAGGCTCTATTCCTTCTTCAATTTTTTGGACTCCATTTTCTTGAATAGTTCTAATTCTTTGTGCTTTAATAAAAATTTGATCAGTTATGGAACTTGGCCTTAAAATTCTCCAGGAAGTTCCGTAATCAATTAGCTTAGTTTCGAAAAAAGATTTACAGAAGTTTATAACTTTTTGATATTGTTTGTTTGTGGTATCTAAATCTAGCATAGGATGTGCAAAAGTAGTGATTGAAATTTATTCTCCCAACAAGTTTGGCTCTTCGCCACTAAACAAAGAGTAATCTGGCAGGGAGCTTCCTGCAATTCCTTTTATTGATCCATAAAAATGAGTTGCATTGGTGAGTACTTTATCCAATTGTTTTTCTCTTTGTTTCCAAATTAATTCCATTTGAGTTTTTTCTTTGATGATGCTGGTTTTCATTGTAACAAAACCTTCAACTATAGCTTCCATAGATTGCTTAAATTCGTTTGATGTTAAGTAGTTGTAAAGCATTTGCATTTTTTCGCCTTTGTTTTCTTGAGATTGAACAGCTTCACTAATTTTAATCAGCGAGTCTCTCAAAACCAATGCCATACTTCTTACATCCGAAAATTTACAAATCCAAACACCGTCTTTTTCTCCAAAAAACTCCATGTCTTTGGGCATAACTTCAGTTACCAAAATTGCAATGTGTGCTTGTTGGTTTCTTAAATCTATTTTTAATTTTTCTATCCATTCTTTAGAAAAGGATTTTGTTCTTTTGCTTTCGTAAATAATTTTTCCGCAAACAATTCCTGCATTTGTTCTTACCGTTTGAATTGCATCTGCACCTTTAACACCTTTTCCTACTTCTTCTATTAAATCAAAGGGGAAGGCAGATTTAAGTAAGTCTTCTAAAGCCAATTCTTGCACTTCGCCTTGCAATTGCATAGATCCTTGTTCGGCTTTTCTTCTCATTTCCTCGGCCATTTTCTTTTGGTCTTCCAACTGCTTTTCCATTTCCTTGAGTTTCATATTAAACTCATTTTCTTTGTTCTGAATTTTTTGCTCTTCAATTTTTCTGATGTCGTCGGTAAGTTTTGTTCTTTCTTCTGCCAGTTTTTTTTGCAAGGTAATTTCTAGCTCTTGCTCTTTGTTTTTCATGGCTTGCTCTTTTTGCAGAAATTCTAATTCTTTTTTTCTTGCTTCGGCAAGCCTAGTGTCGTTTTCTTTGAGTTGATTTTTCATGAACTCAATTTCCGTTGCTACTTTTTCGTTTGCAGTCTTAAGCAACACTTCGGATAGCTTTTTTTTCTCTTCCTCAATTTTTGTTTTAATTAATTCGTTCTGTTGTTCTTTGGCTGTTTCAAGTTGATTTTTTAGTGCATTTAATTTTGCATTTTCTACTTTTAATTTCTCTTGCTCATCCTTCCACTTGGCATTTAACTCATTTTTTAATGCAGCTTCTTTTTTGCTAAATTCATTTATGAATGAAGCTTCTAATTTTTTAGAAAGTTCGTTTTCTACACTAAATTCGTGTTTGCAATTTGGGCAAATTATTGTGTTAATTCCTGCTTCCATCATTATACTTTTCTGTATTTTTTATAAATTTTAATTGCAATCATTAGAACTGCTGTAAATGCTAATAAACCTAATAGTCCATAAATCCAATCTAAAGTAGATTTAAGGACAACAACAAAGACAATACTAACTAAAAATAGTGTGGCAACTTCGTTCCATATTCTTAATTTTTGTGAAGAAAATTTGTAGATTTCCTTTGTTTGTTGGTTAAAAATTGCTTGGCATAAAAAATGGTAAACAGTAAGACCCAGTACAAAGCATAATTTTAAAACAAACCAAGATTGATAGAGGTAGGATGGAACAAGAACCACCATCCACCAACCAAAAACAAATGTAAAAACCATAGATGGCCAAGTAATTCCAAACCACAGCCTTTTTTGCATTAATGCAAACTGAGTTTTTAAAATTGCCTCTGCTTCGTTTTTATTTTCATCAGCTTCTGCCTTGTATATAAATAACCTTACAATATAAAAAAGCCCAGCAAACCAAGTTACCACAAAAATAATATGCAAAGATTTAACATATAACAATCCCATGTTTATATTTTTTTGAGTTCAAAGTTAAACTATAAACGATTAACTTACTTTTGTAAAAAAATAATTATGAGTTTAAAACCAAAAACAGCGAAAGAAACCTTGGCCGTATCAACAGTAATTGTATTGCCAAACGATACAAATACCATAGGAAATATGATGGGCGGTAGATTGTTGCATCATTTAGATATTATTGCTGCAATTGCTGCACACAGATTGTGCAGAAGGGTTGTAGTAACAGCCGCAGTTAATAATGTAGCATTTAATTATCCAATTAAGTTGGCAGATATTGTTACTTTAGAAGCAAAAGTATCAAGATCGTTTAGCACATCAATGGAGGTATGTATTGATGTGTATGTAGAGAACCACTCCACAGGGAAAAAAACAAAATGCAACGAGGCTATTTATACATTTGTTGCAGTAGATCAATTGGGAAGTCCAATAGGTGTTCCAGAATTAATTCCAGAATCTGAGGAAGAACTAGAAAGATTTAATGCTGCGTTAAGAAGAAAGCAATTGAGCTTAATTTTGGCAGGAAAAATGAAACCACATGACGCAACAGAATTAAAAAAATTATTTGTGTAATAGTATAGTATGTTAAAACGAATTCTCTTATCGCTGCTCGTAATTCCGGTTTTAGGAGGATTGATGTACTTTTATTTTAATGCAAAAACTAAGAATACTGCAAGGTTTGAAGTTTTAGATGCTATTCCCAATAATTTTAGTTGGGTGGTACAGATCAATGATTTGGATAAAATTCTTAAAAAATTTTCAAGCAACGAACCTTTGTTAGATTGGCTAACTATGAATCCTGATAATATATACAGCCATAATTTAATTGCACAGATTAAAATGTATGTGCAAACAAACAACGATTTTTTTGATAAAATTGCTGGACAAAAAGCGGCAATTGCATTATTTATGGAAGAGGGCAATTCACATTTTGTAATTTATGCCGAAAGCAGATTATCTAAGAGCGATTTTTTTGATTTGATAGATGGAAAATACAATGAGGAAGAAAGTAGTTCAATAAAAATTTATTCTGCAGTTGTTGCCCAAACTAAACTTTACTTTTCTTATAGAAATGGTATTGTAATAATTACAAAGTCAACAGCTTTGTTAGAAAAATCACTTGCTAATTTTGAGAGCAACGAAAAGTGGAAAAATCAAAAATCGTTTAAGGATATTTGGTTGGCCTTAAATTCTAATGCAGATGCCTACTTAATTGCAAATTCTAAAACAATATCAGCATCTATTCCAACTTATTTTACAATAAATCCTTTTGAATCTGTAGGTGAATTGTCATCAAATTTTATAGTTAATGCTCTAACAATAAACAAAGAATTTATAAGTGGAATTGGAGTTGCTAACACAAGTGATAATTTGTTTTTTAGTGGCTTAAAGAATCAAAGTCCTATTGAGCTAAAAAGTATTTTAAGCTTGCCAATTGGTATATCTAAGTTGCAGTTATTTGCCTTTAGCAAACCTCAAGAGTTCTTAAAAAATACATTTTTAGATTCATCTTTTTTTTATAAAAACAGTGCCTTAAAAAAGAGTTTTGGTGATTGGTTTTTGTCAGAAAATATCAATGAAATTGCAAAAGTAGAATATAGAAATTCTGATTTTTATGTTTTGCAAAAATCAAACGATGATTGGTCTTGGAAACCAGATTCAAGTTTGAGCACGAAAGATTCAAATGTTTTTAAAATTAAGTTCAACAGTGATATGTTTAAAGAAAGTAGTATTAAGTATTCTTTCGATTCAATACATTATTTCTCTGTTTTCAAAAATCAATTAGTTTTAGCCGACAATAAATCTAGCTTATTGGTTTATTTAAAATCATTATACAACCAAGAAGTTTTAGGAAACAGAGAATTTTCAGACGTTCTAGAAAATATAAACTCTATAAAGGCAAATTATTTAATTTTAGAAAAGAATAAATTTGTGTTAGACAATTACATAAGAAATAGCAATCAAAACTGGACCAGTAAGAAACATTTTTCGGCCTTTAGTTTATCTATGAATGAAAAAGTTTTTGAGTATTCTTTTATAAATTCTAATAACGTAAATCCTAAAGTTTTTCCTGATTTAATTTTTTCTGAAACAAATGACAACCTGCCAATAAAAAATAGCATTTATTACAGAGATTCTGAAAAAGAATTTATTGTGATTAATGGAAGCAATAATTTAATTGAAGCATTTGATTTTAATGGAAAGTTAATTTGGCAGTATAAAATAAGTGGAGAAATATTAGGTACAATACATAACATAAAATTTAAGGAAGATAAAAACATCTTAGTATTTAATACAGCAGAAAAATTGTATTTTATCAATTCTAAGGGTCAATCTATAAAAGGTTTTCCAATGAAATTTGAAAGTAAGGCAACTGCTGAAATTTCGGTAATGAGCAATGCTTTAAAAGATGAATACAGAATTACTGTTCCTTGCCAGAACAATAAAATATACAATTACGATGGCACAGGAAAAGTTTTGGTTGATTGGAATTATCCAATTTTTGAAAATGGAATAGAAAATAAAGTAATCGCATTTAAAGAAAATGGCGAGAGGTTTTACGCAACAATAGATTCTAAAAATAATTTTATTTTACAAAGTAGAAAAGGAAAAAGAGTAAATACAAATGATACAATTTTTAGGTACAGTTCTTCAATTAAAAAAATAGAATTAGATGAAAATGTAAAGCCTGTTTATTTTGAATTAGACTCTACTGGTTTATTAAAATCTTTTTGTGGTAGCAGAGAAAATAATTATTCTTTAGAAACCGGATTAAATGGGGTGGGGGAATTTCTACCAATTTTGCAGAAAAATCAAACACACTTTGCTGTTAAAGTTGGCTCGGTAAGTTATCTATTAAACAACAAAGGAAAAATAGTTTCAAAGAATGTGGGTTCAAAAAGCTTAATGGAAAATTTTTCCAAAACAGAAAATTACTTGGTGTGGAATGATGGCAAAAACAGTCTTTTAATTTCTGGAAACAAAGTTTTAAAATCCTTTGATTTAACTTCACCAGAAAAGCATTTTATAGTTGAGAAGGATGATAAACAATTGCTAATGTTCTACAGTTTAGATAAGAAACTAGTTGGCAGAATTTTAAATTAAAATACAAATTTTAAAAATACTACAATAATCGTATAAACAAAAGTTGAAATTATTACACCTCTAGCAGAATTGTTACAATAGAGATAATAAAAAATAAAAAAAGCGGCGAGATTTCCTATACAGCACAAAGATATCAATGGAGAAAAAATATCCGTTTCCCAAATTCTTTTTATAAAACTTTGCACATTCATTTTCCTATAATATACTTGTAAATAAAACAGAAACATTATTAGCTGCGGAACCAACAATCCCGTGATTATTCCAACCCAAAATTTATCAAATTCTTTTTTTACAGTTGCCATTTTTTAATCTCTTCAATTGCGTGGTGAGCTGTAAAATCTATTTCTATGGGAACAACCGAAACAAATCCGTTTTTCAATGCCATTTCATCGGTATCATCTCCTTCGTCTAGATTTTTAAAAACACCTGTTAACCAATAGTAGTTTCTGCCATATGGATCTTTACGTTCATCAAATTCTTCTTCCCAAATTGCATTGGCTTGGCGGCAAACTTTTATTCCTTGAATAGCATCAATCGGGAGCTTTGGAATATTTACATTTAAGCAAACACCTTTTGGCAAGCCTTTTTCTAGGAGATTTAAAATGATTTTTTTTGCAATAATTTTCGAAGCTTCAAAATTTGCTTCTAATGCATAATCACACAATGAAAAACCTACGGATGGAATTCCTTCTATGCAACCTTCAACGGCAGCACTCATAGTACCAGAATAAATTACATTTATAGATGAATTGGAGCCATGATTAATTCCAGAAATACAAATATCTGGTTTTCTATCCAACAGCCTGCCTATAGCAAGTTTTACGCAATCTACAGGCGTACCAGAACATGAAAATTCTTTATGATCTGTTTCTGAAATATTTGTAGGATTTATTCGTAAAGTAGAATTGATGGTTATGGCGTGTCCCATTCCAGATTGTGGCTTGTCTGGAGCAACTACCAAAATATCACCAATTTCTTTGGCGGCATCAATTAGTGCTCTTATTCCTGGGGCGTTTATTCCGTCGTCGTTCGTTACTAAAATTAGTGGTCTCATAATTAAAAGCTATATAGTTTGACTAATAAGAAAAAAGTAAGTAAAAGTGCTAAAATGACTTTTCTCATCTTAATTTACAAATTCGTCAAATTTAATCTTTTTACAAATGATTTATAGTAAAAATTAACTCATAAGATATAAACAATTTTTAATCTTAAACGTACTATTGTAATTAAATTTTAGTAAAAAATTGTATTGACACACAAACATTACATTAGATAAAAAAATATAAAATGAAAAGCTCCAAAACAATTTTATTACTAACAACAGTATGGTTGTTATTTTCACTTACTGCCTGCACTCAAGAAAAAACAAAAATTAACGAAACAAAAGATATGGAAAATTCTCAAAAAGAAAAAATAGTAAAAACGGATGAACAATGGAAAAAAGAGTTATCGCCTGAGCAGTTTTTTGTGCTTAGGCAAAAAGGTACAGAGAGGCCGTTTACAGGTGAACTATTAATGAATAAGGAAAAAGGTGTTTATAAATGTGCTGCTTGTGGCAATGAACTTTTTACCGACGAAATGAAATTTGATTCACATTGTGGATGGCCAAGTTTTGACAAGGAAATTTCAGGTGGAAAAATAAAAACAATAAAGGATACTACTCATGGTATGATACGAACGGAAATTATTTGTGCCAAGTGTGATGGACATTTAGGACATTTATTTGATGATGGACCAACTGAAACTGGGATGAGGTATTGTGTAAACTCTTTATCGCTTGAATTTGTAAATAAGGAAGACCTAAAAAAAACAGAAAATAATTCAACAAAAACTCTTTTGCTTGGTGGTGGATGCTATTGGTGTGTTGAAGCAGTTTATGAAATGCTAGATGGCGTTGTAAAAGTAGAATCTGGATTCAGTGGTGGCAAAGTAAAAAATCCAAGTTACGAAGAAGTGTGCAGCGGAAATACTGGTCATGCCGAAGTTGTAAAAATCACTTACGACGATAATAAAACTTCGTTTGAAGAAATATTAAAAGTTTTTTTTACTGTACATGATCCAACTACTCTTAATCGCCAAGGTGCCGACGTTGGAACGCAATATCGCTCTGTAATCTATTATAACAATGAACAGGAAAAACAAAGCGTCAATCAAATAATTAATGAACTTAATGAGGCAAAAGTATATTCAAATCCAATTGTTACCGAAGTTTCACTTGTTGGTGAATTCTACAAGGCCAAAGACGATCATCAAAATTATTACCAGCAAAACAAAGAACAAGGGTATTGCAGAATGGTAATTAAACCTAAAGTTGAAAAGTTTGAAAAGGTTTTTAAAGACAGAATGAAAAAATAATCAACAAGACGTAAGAAATAAAATTTTTAATTTCCTATATTTTATCTGTCGGATTAATGTTTTCTAATTCAAAAATTACTTTATCCATCTCATTTAAAATGCTTAAATAATTTGTTCCATCAAGTGATTTTTCTTTAGTTGCATATTCCGCAGCTTTGCCGTGTATAAAACAACCAAGCATTGCAGCACCAGCCGCTGAATATCCTTTTGCCAAAAGCCCACCAATATAACCAGTAAGTAAATCTCCACTTCCCCCTTTGGAGAGTGCTTGGTTGCCGCTTGAATTAAAAACCACATCACCATTGGGTAAACAAATTGCAGTATTTTTTCCTTTATACACAACAATAAGTTTATTCTTTACTGCTAATTCTACTGCACTTCTTAGCATTGTTGTTCTACTGCCAACAATACCGGTTAGTTTTTGTAGTTCGTAATGGTGAGGCGTTAGAATAGAGTTTGGTGTTAAAAATGCTAGCCAAGTTTTGTTTTCTGCTAAAATTCCAATGGCATCAGCGTCAAAAACCATTGGTCCTTTAAAATCATTTATTAATTTTCGCAGAAGTTTAACTTTTTCTTCTTCTTTTCCAAGTCCTGGCCCAACTGCGATGGCAGAAAAATTATCTAGTTTTGGTAAAATAAGTTCATTTGGATAATTTTTGTCAAAGAATACCATCGACTGTGGTGAGTTTATTTGCAAATAGCCTGCAGTTTCTTTTGAAGTGCAAACTGTAATTCTACCGCACCCGCTATAGTTAGCAGCATTTGCTGCCATAATTATTGCACCTGCTTTTCCCGTATCACCACCAACTAATAAGAGATGTCCATAGCTGTGTTTGCCATTAAACATAGCCTTCTTTTCAAAAATTTCAATGGCATCATTTTTATCAAAATAATAAAAATTTGTTTTTTCATTTTTCTCAAAATTTGCATTTAACTCTATGTTCACAACAACTACGTTACCAGCAAAAATTCCAGTTTCTTCAACTAAAAAGCACGATTTTGTTTGTTGAAAACTCAGTGTTAAATCAGCTTTAAAAATAATTTGATTTTCAATTATTTCAGTTGAATCTCCTGTTAGTCCACTAGGAATGTCTATTGAGATTTTTTTATAGCAAGATGAAGAGTTTAAACGCAAAATTAAATCTGAATATAATGCTTCAATTACTCTATTAATTCCATTTCCAAAAATTGCATCTATGATTACAGTATTTTTGTCAATTACTATATTTTGTAGGTAATTATGTTCGTCTATTGTTACTATTGATTCAGGATATAAGTTTGTTAGTAATTTCCTATTGTACAAATTTTCACTGCTCAATTTATTTTCTAAAACCGATACAAAACAATATACCTCATAACCCATATTTAATAAAAGTCGGCCAGCTACCAAGCCGTCTCCACCATTGTTTCCATGACCGCAAAAAATAAGTATTTTATTTTTAAACTTAATTTGAGCCAGCAAAAATGGAAGACATTTTATTACAGCTCTTTCCATTAATTCTAAGGAAGTAATTTTTTCTGCCTCAAGAGTAAATTTATCCCAAGCTCTAATTTGTTCAGAATTAAAAATTTTCATTGTTTTATTTATTGAGTAAAATTAATCAAAAGCAATTACCTTTGAGTTCTATTAATTAAAATATGACATTGCTGTTTTTAAATTTAGGTGGGGGAGAAGTGGTTTTAATTTTATTGGTAGTTGTTATGTTTTTTGGTTCAAAAAGCATTCCTGATTTGGCTCGTGGATTAGGGCGTGGGTTAAGAGAAATAAAGGATGCCACCGAAAGTATAAAACGAGAAATTGAGGATGGAGCCTCTCTTTCAAAAAACGATAAATCCAAAATTACACAAACCAATGAAGAAGAAAATAACTTCGTTAAATCAACTGTTGAGTCTATTTCCAAACCTATAGATCAACCTCAAGAATAATCGCTTCATCCATTTTTCACAAAGTAATTGGATTGATTTAATTTTTTTTGTAAAAAATTTGTTAATACACCAAGTAAAATTCTATTTTTACTTAACATTTTCAAAACCTAAACCATGTCAAAAACTAAAAAAAGCAAATCAACTAGAGCAGGTCACGAACAAGCTGTTAAGGAATTTATGCAAAAAGTTATTGCAAGAAATCCCGGAGAACCTGAGTTTCATCAAGCAGTGCACGAAGTTGCAGAAACAGTAATTCCATTCTTGGATGAACATCCCAAATACAAAGAAGCAAAGATTTTGGAGAGGATGGTAGAGCCCGAAAGAGTTATTATGTTTAGAGTTCCATGGATTGACGACAAAGGAAATTTGCAAATTAACAGAGGTTTTAGAATTCAAATGAACAGTGCAATTGGTCCTTATAAAGGTGGATTAAGGTTTCACCCAACTGTTTATTTAGGAATTTTAAAGTTTTTAGCGTTTGAGCAAGTGTTCAAAAATAGCCTAACAACTTTGCCTATGGGTGGTGGTAAAGGCGGCTCTGATTTTGATCCTAAAGGAAAATCAGACATTGAAGTAATGAAATTTTGCCAAAGTTTTATGACTGAATTGTGTAAGCATATTGGAGCCGATACCGATGTGCCTGCTGGCGATATTGGAGTTGGAGGAAGAGAAGTTGGGTATATGTTTGGACAATATAAAAGAATAAGAAATGAGTTTACTGGTGTGCTAACGGGTAAAGGCATTACGTTTGGTGGAAGTTTAATACGACCAGAAGCAACAGGTTATGGTTGCGTTTATTTTACACAAGAAATGCTAAACACAAAAAAGAAATCATTAAAAGGATTAATTGTTGGCATTTCAGGTTCAGGAAATGTTGCACAATATGCTGCCGAAAAAGTTATTCAACTCGGAGGCAAGGTTGTTTCTATGAGCGATAGCGATGGTTTTATTTATGACGAAAAGGGCATGGATGAAAAAAAACTTGCTTACATCATGGAATTAAAAAACGAAAAAAGAGGAAGAATAAAAGAGTATGCCGATAAATTTAAATGTAAGTTTTATGCAGGAAAAACGCCATGGCAACATATTAAAGTGGATGTTGCCTTGCCTTGTGCTACTCAAAACGAATTGAATATTGCAGATGCAAAAGCTTTGATAAAATCAGGAGTAATAGCTGTTGCCGAAGGTGCAAATATGCCATGCACACCCCAAGCAGTGTATGAATTTATAGGTGCAAAAATTTTGTTTGCTCCAGGCAAAGCATCAAATGCCGGAGGAGTTGCTACCTCTGGTTTAGAGATGAGTCAAAATTCCTTAAGATTGAGCTGGACAAGAGAAGAAGTGGACCAAAAACTACATCAAATTATGAAAGACATTCACTCAACTTGCGCAAAATATGGCAGCGAGGGCAATTTTATCAATTATGTGAAAGGTGCTAATGTTGGAGGATTTGTTAAGGTTGCTGAAGCCATGTTGGCTCAGGGTCATGTATAAATTATTTTTAAGTTAAATAAATGCCGAACACTCTATTTTGATGTTCGGCATTTTTTTATTGTTCAAGTTGCTTAAACATTTTTTTATCTGCAATAAAAGTTCCAAATGGCACAAGCGAAGCGGCAAATGCAAGAACCAGCCAAATAAACTTGGGTTTATACTTCAACGCAATTAATCCTAAAAATACCACATACGCAATAAATAATCCGCCATGAGCCATTCCTACAATGTAATTGGGAAGCGGCATTTGATATTGATATTTTAAAATCATTGTAAAACCTAGTAATAAGTATGAAACTCCTTCTAGAATTGCTATTTTTCTGAATAGTGAAATCATTATTTGCTTTTATTTATGAGTGTCAAATATCAAAAAAAAGCTTGGAAATAATCCAACCTTAATGTTTAGCTCTAAAATTTTATTTTTATTTAACTCTAAATACTACTCCTAAACTTACTGTTCTCCCAATTAAATAAGATTCAGCAATAAATTTTTCGCCTCTAAATTCTTGAGATTTTTTGTTTAATTTATTGTTTTGTGTGATCATAACTATTAAAACTAAATTTTTAAAAAAACATCTTTTACTGCAACATAAATTTTATTGGAAATGTAAACTGAACTTTTACCGGTTTGTTATTGGTTTGACCAGGTATCCAATCTGGCATTTTATTAATAACTCTTAATGCTTCTAATTCCAGGCCTTTGCCACCTTTTACTCCTCTTGTAATTACTGCGTTTTCTACTTTGCCATTTTTGTTAATTACAAATGTAATATAAACGGTACCCGAAATTAATTCTGATTTTTCAAAACTTGGATAATTAATATTTTTTCTAATGAAATTAAACAATGCTTCTTCGCCTCCCGCAAACTCAGGCATTTTATCGGCAATTAAACTTGGTTTTGATTCTTCAAAATCATCTTTACCATTGCCTAAGTCGTTTCCTCCTCCACTGCCATTACCGGCATGATTGTATGTTAAAACTTTTGCATCTCCTTTTTCATCTCCAATAACACCATTGTCCACAATGTTTTTTTTCTTGTTCAAATCATCAGATTTTATTTCTTTGTTAACAACTTCTGGAACTTTTTCTACATTGTTGTTAGAAAAACTTTGAGCAGGTTTTTCTTTAAAAGAAGGAGTTTCTGTTTTTACAGTTTCCTTTTTGTATTGATAAATTAAATTAGGATCAACAGGAATTAATTTTGTTGTTGGAATTACTTTTTTTACAAAGTTTGCTTTAAAGTATGAATACAAAACAGTGGGAATAATTGTAATTGCTCCTGCAAAAAACAATGCTCCTAAAAACGAAATTAAAACCGTTCTAAAATAGTCTCTTCTGATTTGGTATGCACCGTATTCTTGCAACCTGTTTTCAAAAACAATGTTGTTTCTTTTCATTGAAAGACAACTGTCCCAATTGTCGGAAATTTGATGGATGAAGTTCATAATTTTATTTTTTTTGGTTAATACTAATTTGATGTGTTAACGCAAATGAAAAAATAAAATTGTGAAGAATGATTTTCTTCTACTGCTCAGAACCCTTTATTAACAAGTGTTTTGGAGTTTGTAACACCACTTATAATAAAAAATTGACCATTTAGTTTTAGAATTAAACCGTTTGGTAAATCAAAAAAAGTTTATCAACAAATAAAAAAAGCCAGACAAATTTGCCTGGCTTTTTTCATTAACAAAACAACAAACTATTTTTTTACTATTTTAGATGTATTCGAAATTCCATTTTGCGAATTTAATCTCAAGAAATATACACCATTTGACCACTCATTTGTTTGCACAACTTCAATTCCTTTGCTTAAGCTGCCGTTTATAATTTCTCTACCATCTATAGTTATTATAGAATAAGTATTGAATTTTCCATTGGCATTATCTATTGTAAAATTCTCAGAAAAAGGATTTGGGTAGCTTGCGGTGGCACTACTTTCTTTTGATTCTTTTACAGAGGTTAGATCATAGCCCGTTATTTCTTGTGGACTTACCACATTTATATTCAACATTTCTGTTGTTCTTTGAATTGTACCTAAACTATCAAAAGAAATGCTGTCGCAATACGTTGAAAAACAGGATGAATTGCTTACGGTTAAACAAAAAACAAAGTTACTTGCAAATGGTATTTGTAGAGTTGGAAATGGCGTATTTAATGCAATGCCATTGGCAAAAGACCACGAAAAATTTAAATTGTTTCCGCTAGATAAATTAACAATGTTAACGCTATAAGGTTCCGTTTGTGTTACTATAAAATATGCATTGCAATCATTTACCACAATGTTTGTGTCATTGTCAAAAATATAAACAAATTGTGTGGTTGTGTCAATACAATTTCCGTTTGCAATTGTAAGAGAAACGTTATAGTAACCTCCATTATCATAAGTATGGAAAGGAAATCTTTCAGTAGAAGTTCCTCCATCACCAAAGTTCCAAAAATACTCGGTTGTTTGGGGATCAATACCTGTAGACATGTCAATAAAATAACCTGTTAAAGGTGAAGTAGCAGCATAAAAATCTGCATTACAATTGCTAGGATTTCCTAAAATAGTTATGGTATAACCGTTAGTACAAAGTATGTTTCCTAAACTATCTGAAGCTGTTAATGAAACATTAAATACTCCATCAGATGGAAATGTATAGAAAAATTGAGAGGAATTATACTGTGTAATTGTCTCCGTAAAACCATTAGGTCCAGTAATTGTCCACAAAAGATTATTGGGTGCTCCAAGGTAAAAACTATAGAAATAAGGATTTACTTGATCAGGAATTGCAGAAACGTAACAACCTAAAGTGTCATTTGGATTTAATGAAACAAAAACATCTTGGCAACTTGTGCAAGTTGGTGTTCCATTAAAATAAGTAGTTGTCATGCATACTACATTATTTCCCGGCTGTAAAGTATAATTAAAATTTCCAGTATAACTGGTATCTAATACCACTCCATTAATTGTAATAGAATAATATCCATTAGCTGGTTGACCAATAAAGGCAGTTGAAAATGTATAGTTTTGATTAGAATTTTGTGAAACAATAAAATCACAATTTTCAATTGGTTGAAGAATTTCTATGTTCTGTGTCGCTGTGCAAAGTAATGCTCCATTTGCATCGAAATAATTCATGGTAACAGGATAAACTCCGGGTCCGGGAAAAGTATATGAAGTATAAATGTTAGAAGAAACGGTTGGTATTATTGTTTCTCCATTTATTATCCAATTCACATACTGAGAGTTTAATGTATCAACATTTGCCCAAAATCCATACGTGAGTAATCCATTTGGTGCGGGAAAATAAGTGAAATCACACGACGTATTGTTTAAACTTATTTGAACAGAATCGCAGTAATTGCAGATAGTAACACCTGAGTTTATATCAATTACATTCATACAAATTGTATAAACTCCCGCATTTGAATATGCATGAAGGCCTGTGGTTGCTATTTGTGAGTTGCCATCACCAAAAGTCCATTGATAATTGTATAAGTTAGGAGAATAATTGTTTACAGGTCCAGTAAAAATTACCGAAGAAGTGGCATTGGTATCAACATCTAATTGGAATTGGCAATCAAGAAATTGCGAAAAGCTATTCAAATGTGTAATCACCAATAGAGCAAGAGTAACTAAAATTTTTTTCATAATTTTTATTTTTTTGTTTCAAAAGCATACACGCTAAATAAATTTGTAAGGTTTACAAGTGTCTAAAATTATCATTCAATTGAGCGCTAACTAACTGGTTTTTAAATTTATTTATTTTAATTTTAGGATAAAACAAATTAAGATATTGATGTTTATACACGTTATTATTTAGTAAACTTGCAAATTATTTATCATTTTATAAATTGTCTTTAGCGTTTAATGAAAACCAAAACCCTTAAAAAAAATAAAGTAAATGTTGTAACACTTGGCTGTTCAAAGAATATTGTGGACAGCGAGGTATTAATGGGACAACTAAGAGCAAATAAATTTGATGTAGAGCATGAATCAACAAAAGATGATTCAAGCATTGTAATCATTAATACTTGCGGTTTTATTGACAATGCAAAACAAGAATCAATTGATACAATTCTTAGGTATTCCGAGGCTAAAGAAGCCGGTTTGGTAGACAAAGTTTTTGTAACAGGTTGCTTAAGCGAACGCTATAGACCAGAATTAGAAAAAGAAATTACAAATGTGGATGGGTTTTTTGGGACAAGAGAATTACCCCGACTTTTAAAAACATTAAAGGCAGATTACAAGCACGAATTAATAGGAGAGAGGCTGCTTACTACCCCACATCATTTTTCGTACCTTAAAATTGCCGAAGGTTGCGACAGACCTTGTTCCTTTTGTGCTATTCCTTTGATGAGAGGAAAGCACGTTTCAAAATCAATTGAAGATTTAGTTACCGAAACAAAGTTGTTAGCAAAAAAAGGAACAAAAGAAATAATTTTAATTGCTCAAGACCTCACGTATTATGGACTTGACATTTACAAAAAAAGAAATTTATCTGAGCTATTGGAACATCTTTCAGATATTGAAGGCATTGAATGGATTAGATTGCATTATGCATTCCCGAGTGGCTTTCCGATGGATGTTTTTGATGTGATGAATGAACGTAAAAATATTTGCAATTACCTAGATATGCCTTTGCAACACATTACCGATAACATGCTAAAAAGCATGCGACGTGGAACTACCAAACAAAAAACCATCGATTTAGTAAATCAAATTAGAGATAAAGTTCCAAACATTGCAATTCGTACAACATTAATAGCAGGTTATCCGGGCGAAACACAACAAGACTTTGAAGAAATGTGCGATTGGGTAGAGAATACCAAGTTTGATAGATTAGGAATTTTTGCTTACTCACACGAAGAAAATACTCATGCTTATTTGCTTAATGACGATGTTCCCGCTGAGTTAAAAGCCGAGAGAGCAGAAAAAATAATGGACTTACAACAAGGCATTTCTTGGGAGAAGAACAAACAAAAAATTGCAAAAGAATTCAAAGTTTTATTTGATAGAAAAGAAGGAGATTATTTTGTGGGAAGAACTGAATTTGATTCACCAGAAGTAGACAATGAAGTATTAGTGAATGCAGAAACTAATTTTGTAAGAATTGGAGATTTTGCTACCGTAACTATTGATGATGCCGAAGCTTATGATTTGTTTGGAACCATAGTAAATTAAAGAATTTGTGAATCCAAGATTATACATTTCATTTTTCTCATTAATTCTTGCCATAATTGCTGCTACCATATCATTTTATTTTGACAATGATATAAAATCAGCGGGGCTTATTATTACAGCAGTTTTTGTTGTTTGTTTTGTTCTTTTTTACTATTTGGTAGAGAAAATTATTTACAAAAAAATTAAACTAATTTACAAGCTCATTTACAACTTAAAAATGGACAAAGATTTAAAATCTGCTATTGGCGAATATGTATCAGACGACCCATTAAATGATGTAGAACAGCAAGTTAAAGATTGGGCAAGAGACAAAAAAACTGAAATAGAAAATCTACAGAAGGTAGCCAAATACCGAAAAGAGTTTTTAGCAAATATTTCACATGAATTTAAAACACCACTTTTTACGATTCAAGGTTACATTCAATCTTTATTAGACGACGATTTAGACGACAAAGAGTTAGTTAAAAAGTTTTTAGAAAAAGCCGATAAAAATATCGAACGACTTTCCGTTTTGATAAATGATTTAGATGAGATATCAAAATTAGAAAGCGGTCAAATAAAAGTTAATTCCAGCAGTTTTGAAGTTTCAATATTGGTTAACGAAATTATTGATTTATTTACTGAACGATTAAAAACGGCACACATAAAAATTGTTTTTAAAAAAGATGGCTTATTTAAAACTACTGTATTTGCCGACATGAATAAAATTAGACAAGTATTTTACAACCTAATAGACAATGCAATAAAGTATGCAAAAGTTAATGGCACAATAAAAATAACTTGTTTTGAAATGGACGACAGAATTTTAATAGAAGTTACCGATGATGGAATTGGAATAGCAGAACAACATTTGAGCAGAGTGTTCGAAAGATTCTACAGAACAGATTCAAGCAGAAGCCGACAGATTGGTGGTTCCGGATTGGGCTTGGCTATTGTTAAACACATTATAGAAGCACACCAACAAACCATCAATGTAAGAAGCACCGAAGGCATAGGTACAACATTTGCATTTACACTGCCAATGGCTAAAAAGAAGTATTCTTAACATTGCCTTAACACATAAACCTTACATTTGGCAAAAATTAATAAAATGGGTTTAAATTCTATCTTTCAATTTTTTGTACCAAAGGATAAAAAGTTTTTTCCACTGTTTGAGTCTGCCACCGCCAATGTGGTTTTGATGGCCGAAAAATTAATTCAAGCAATTAAAACTAGCGATCTAGAATTAAGAAAAGAACTTATCTTAGAAATTGATAAATTAGAACATGTTGGAGACCATGCATCACATCAAATATTTATTGAGCTAGGTAAAAATTTTATAACCCCTTTTGATAGAGAAGATATACATGCACTTGCATCGGCAATAGACGATGTGGCAGACTATATACACGGTTCTGCCAATAGGATTATGATGTATAAAATCACTAATATTTCTGAACCTATTTTAAAGTTGGCAGAGCTTACACTAGATGCAGCAATTGAGTTGGAAAAAGCGGTGAGAGAGCTAAAAAACTTAAAAAATATTAGAACAATGTCAGATGCATTTATTAGAATAAACAGCATCGAAAATCAGGCCGATTATGTTTTTGATAAAGCGGTTGCCGATTTGTTTGACAATGAAAAAGATGCTTTGGAAGTTATTAAAATAAAAGAAGTTTTATCTGCTTTAGAAACTGCAACAGATAAAGCCGAAGATGCTGCAAACGTGCTAGAATCTATTGTAATAAAATACGTTTAAGCCAATATGACTCTACTAATTGCAGTTATAGCCCTTGCCTTAATCTTTGATTATATCAATGGTTTTCATGATGCTGCAAACTCCATTGCAACCATAGTTTCTACAAAAGTGTTATCTCCATTTCAGGCAGTTGTTTGGGCGGCATTTTTTAATTTTATCGCATTTTTTATTTTCACAGATCACGGAGTTGCAAATACTATTGCAAAAACTGTTGATGCAAATTTTATTACTTTGCCAGTAATTCTTGCTGGATTGCTAGCAGCAATAACTTGGAATTTACTTACTTGGTGGTTTGGAATTCCTTCGTCATCCTCTCATACGTTAATTGGTGGTTTTGCAGGAGCAGCAATTGCTCACGCTGGATTTTCTGTAATAAACATTGAAAAAATATCCAAAATATTCGCATTTATTTTTCTTGCACCAATCATAGGGATGTTAATAGCATCTTTTATAAATCTTGTAATAATAAATCTTTTTAAGAAAGCTACACCGGGCAAAGCAGATGCTTGGTTCAGAAGATTACAATTAGTATCTTCTGCTGCATTTAGTTTGGGGCACGGTGGCAATGATGCACAAAAAGTTATGGGTATTATTGCAGCTGCTTTGGTGGTAAACAAAACAATTCCAGATTTAGAATCTATGCCCAATTGGGTTCCAATATCTTGCTATTCTGCCATTGCAATAGGCACAATGAGCGGTGGTTGGAGAATTATTAAAACTATGGGTACAAAAATCACAAAAGTTACTCCCCTAGAAGGTGTTTCCGCAGAAACTGCAGGTGCAATAACTTTGTTTTTAACAGAACATTATAAAATTCCGGTTTCAACAACTCATACAATAACAGGTTCAATAATTGGCGTAGGACTAACAAAGAGGGTTTCTGCCGTTAGATGGGGAGTAACAGTAAATTTAGTTTGGGCTTGGGTACTAACTATTCCAATATCTGGATTGCTCTCTGCATTTATTTATGCTATTACAACTTTTTTTATTTAATCGTTAATTGTTTAGCCTTATTTAAAATTTACCGGGATTGATTATACAAATTCCTTTGCATTTAAATTCCTAATTTAGCATGTTTATTTTTTAAACAACATTTTAATGTCATTAAAGAAACAGGCAATTAAAGCAGCAATTTGGGAATTTTTTGGGAAAATTTCTGGAAATATTTTAAGTTTTGGATTCTCTGTTGTATTGGCCAGATTACTAGAGCCTGGCGAATTTGGCACAATAGCAATTATAAGTGGTATAATAAACATTGCCTCACATTTTTGGGATGTTGGTTTAGGTAGCTCCCTAATTCAACGAAAGGAAATTAACGATCTGCATTATTCAAGTGTACAAATTTTTAACCTGGTCATAGGTTTTATAATGTTTTTATTATTTTTTTTATTGGCTCCAGTTATTGCAGAATTTTATGAAAAACCCGAGTTAGTAGACGTTTTAAAAGTTATGTCGTTTCTTTTTATTACAAATTCTTTTGGTCATGTATACAGAGCAAGAATAAGAAGAGACTTAAGTTTTTCTTTACTCACAAAATCTGCATTGTTTGGTGTTTTAGTTGGCGGAATTATATGTGTGATTATGGCATATTATGGTTTTGGAATTTGGAGCTTGGTGGCCCAGTTTCTGGCATCTTCAATTGTGTCTAATTTATTTTTACACTACTTCTTTAGGGGGCAAGCAGTAAAGCTAACTTTTTCATTATCCAGTATCAAAGAACTTTGGGATTATGGTTTTAAAATGTTCCTTACCGGAATTATTGATGTAATAATGGACAATCTTGATTCTCTAATAATTGGAAAGATGTTTGTATCTAGAACAGTAGGATTTTTTTACAGAGCTAAATCGTTAAATGCTTTTGTAATCGACTATTCTACTGCAGGCATTATGAATGTTTATTTTAGAATTGCAAGTCATTATCAAGATAACATAAAAGCCTTGGTTGAGATTTATGAAAGGCTTAATTCGATTATGTTTTTTGTAACCAATTATTTGGTTGGAATACTTTTTTTATTCAACAAAGAAATAATAATTTTAATTTTTACAGAAAAATGGATCGAAGCCCATTATTATTTTGATTTCATTATTATAAGCAGCATTTTTTTACCCATTGGTTATTTAACCTTAAGTACAATTAGTGGAAGCGGAAATTCAAATGTAGTTCTAAAGTTGAAAATTATTACAAAATCAATTTTATTTTTAAATTTAATAGTTGGCTTTTCCTTTGGAATTAAAGGATTTTTGATAGGATTAATAATTTCTAATACGCTTAATTTTTTTATTGAGTTATCTTTTCTAAGAACCTTATTTAAGATTGATTTAGTAAAAAACATTAGAAGTCTATTAAAGATTTTGATAATTAATTTTATTCTAATAATTATATTTAAATTTGCGTTTTCAAAAATAGTAATTGATATACTGTTTTTGAAGTTCTTATTTGGAAGTATGTGTTATTCAATTTTATATATTGGTCTCTCCTTTATATTTAAAGATATAGGATTATCAAATATTTTAGTTGAATTAAAAAAAATAAGAAATAATAATTAATTTTGATAGTAATAATTCTTAATCATAAGCTTGAAATTGTTTAGAATACTTAAATCTATAAAAAATCATAGTCTAAACAAGTTAAATTTTATAACTAGGAAAAGATTTTTTAGTAAAAATTTCGAGAAAATAGAATCATATTATCTAAATCCTAACTTTTACAAGAATCGGAAACATGGCTTATCGGCTATAATGAGAATAAAAAATGATGAAAATTGGATTTTTTATGCCATCGTCTCCATACTAGAACATGTTGATGAAATTATTGTTGTTTTGCAGAATTGCACAGATAATACAGAAGAAATAGTAAGAGGAATTAAATCCGATAAAATTAAAATTTATTATTACCCCTTTGATAGTTTTCCTTCTAGTGAGAATCACATTAATTATCTAAAAAATTCTGTCTTTAACAGAGCCTACTATTATAATTTTGCCTTGTCGCTTTCATCCTACAGTTATGCTTGGAAATGGGACGGAGATCATGCTGCTTTTGAGGACAGGGTAAAAGAAATTAGAGAAATTGTAGATTCTAATCAATATGATATAATTCATTATAAGGGTTATGATATTTATGGTGAAGATTTAAAATTTTTATGCAAAGAAGAGTTTTGTGCAAACGAACCGTCTATTTTCAAGGTGAATAAAAAAACATTTTATTTCAGCTCAAAAATTTACGAAGAGTTTTCCTATCCCCTAAATATAGGTTTAAAAAAACTAAAAATATACAACTATGAAAAACCCCTTTTCATACATTTTAAATATGCCAAAGGAAATGAAAATGTGGGCAGAGGATGGACTAAAAAATGGAAAGAGGAAACTCATTTTACTGAATTAGTGAGCCAAAAAAGCAAAGGAAAACCCTATACAGATGTGTATCCCAAAGTTGTAAATGATTATTATTTTAAAAATAAGATAGTTTAATTTGTTTTTTTCCATAGAATGCGGTATTGGGGATTTTATTTAGAAGTCCTTAGTCCCAACCTCAATAATCTTAGCTTCAGACTAAGGACAGAAGGG
>JBAXQC010000047.1:0-22715 GCA_037131955.1 Bacteroidota bacterium | reverse complement strand
CCATCAGAAACAGAAAGTTTTGGTTTGGCAGCTTTAGAGGCAATGGCCATGAATGTGCCTGTAATTTCTACAAATACAGGAGGATTGCCCGAGGTGAATATAAATGGAGTATCGGGCTTTACATCAAATGTTGGCGATGTGGAAGACATGAGCCAAAATGCCCTAAAAATATTAAGCGACCCTTTAATTCTTCAAAAATTTAGGCGCCAAGCATTTGAAGTGGCCCAACAATTTGATTTACCCAAAATATTGCCTCTTTATGAGGATTTATACAAAGAGGTGATTGAAAAAAACAAAGAGAGTGTAAAAGCGTAAATTGAATGAATTAGTTTGATTTTAAAGGATAAATATTAAAATACTTAGTTAATTGACAAAATTTTTCAATAATAAATAAATGATTTTCAATAATTTAAATCAAATAGTCAAGTATTAAAGACAATATTTGTAGTCGTATAAAGAAAAAGTAGTACCTTCGCAGTCCATTTAAAAAAATTAATAATAAAATGTACGCAATAGTAGAAATAGCAGGGCAGCAATTTAAAGTGCAAAAAGACCAGCAACTATTTGTACATCGTTTAGAAGCCGACGTAAATACTTCGTTAGAATTTGACAGAGTATTATTGGTAGATAACGATGGCAAAGTTAGCATTGGCGCCCCAGTTATCAGCGGAGCAAAAGTTTCCGCCAAGGTAATTGACCACCTAAAAGGTGATAAAGTAATCGTTTTTAAGAAAAAACGTAGAAAAGGCTACCAAAAAAGTAATGGTCATCGCCAACAGTTCACAAAAATTCAAATAGAAAACATTAAAGCATAAACTAAGAAAACATGGCACACAAAAAAGGCGCTGGTAGTTCTAAGAACGGTCGTGAGTCGCACAGTAAAAGATTGGGTGTTAAAATTTTTGGTGGACAATTAGCTGTTGCAGGCAACATAATTGTTCGTCAAAGAGGCACAAAACACAACGCAGGAGCAAACGTAGGTATTGGCAAAGACCATACTTTATTTGCTTTAACTGATGGAATGGTAGAATTCAGAAAACGAAGAGACAACAAATCTTACGTTTCTGTAGCTCCATTTGCAGAAGCATAAATCCAAAAAGTTTAAAAGAATTTAAATCCTCCAATTTTGGGGGATTTTTTTTTGTTTATTCACTAAAAAAAACAAAAGTCTATCAAATACAATACTAAATTTGCACTATTCAAAAATATAATATGCTGCAAGTACCACAACTTAGAGAAAATACTAAAGAATCTATTGAAAAACTAACAAAGAAAAATTACAAAGATGCAGAACTTGCTGTGACGGAGATAATAAGATTAGATGACGCTAGAAAAGCAATACAAACCAATTTAGACAATTTGTTAGCAGAGCAAAATAGTTTGGCTGCTCAAATTGGGGAACTTTTTAAACAAGGAAAAAAAGACGAAGCAGATGTGCTAAAGCAAAAAACACTTGAACTGAAAGAGCAATCTAAAAGTTTGGGGAATGATTTAGCCGAAGCAGAAAAAAATTTATACGATCAATTAGTTTTGTTGCCCAACTTACCGCATGCCTCCGTACCTTTTGGTAAAACACCTCAAGACAATGAAGTAGTATTTGAACACGGAGAAATTCCAAAACTTTACGACAAAGCAACACCGCATTGGGAACTGACTAGCAAATACGATTTAATTGATTTTGAACTAGGAGTTAAACTAACTGGAGCAGGATTTCCGGTATATAAAAACAAAGGGGCAAAATTGCAAAGAGCTTTAATAAATTTCTTTTTAGACGAGGCAGAAAAAGCAGGATACATAGAAGTTCAACCTCCAATTTTAGTGAACGAAGATTCAGGATTTGGAACTGGTCAGTTGCCCGACAAAGAAGGTCAAATGTACCATTGCACGGTAGATAATTTTTATTTGATACCAACAGCTGAAGTGCCTGTTACCAATATTTACAGAGACACTATTCAAAAGAAAGAAGATTTACCCATTAAAAATACAGCTTATACACCCTGCTTTAGAAGAGAAGCTGGTTCATACGGAAAAGATGTAAGAGGATTAAATAGACTACACCAATTTGACAAAGTAGAAATAGTACAAATTGCACACCCAGAAAATTCATATACCATTTTAGAAGAAATGAGAAATTATGTTGCTGGTCTGTTGCAAAAATTAGAGTTGCCATTTAGAACATTAAGATTGTGCGGTGGCGATATGAGTTTTGCTTCTGCCTTGACTTACGACATGGAAGTTTACTCAGCTGCACAAGAAAAATGGTTAGAAGTAAGTTCAGTTTCAAATTTTGAATCTTTCCAAAGTAATAGGTTAAAGTTGAGATTTAGAGACGAGGATAAAAAAACAAAATTGTGTCATACACTAAATGGTTCTGCTTTGGCCTTACCAAGAATTGTAGCAGCAATTTTAGAAAATAATCAAACAGAAAAAGGGATCAAAATTCCATCTGTTTTAGTTCCCTACACCAAATTTGAGTGGATAAATTAATGGGCAAATATCTTATAGTTTTTTTAGTTTTTATTGTTGTGGCCTGTTCGGGAAAGCGGGAAGACAATTACACTAAAACATTAGATAGTTTGGCATTGGTGTTGGATTCTACAAAAAATAGATTTTTGAAAATAGATTTTGAAAAAGCAAAAAAAACTGAACTAAAAGTTGTAGATGACATTTTAAAAATCAGGTCTTTTTTAAACATTAAAGACCAAGAAAAATACAATACATTAATAGAAAACTATTCTTTAGCAGGAAAGTTTGAGTTAAGTGATTCAGATTCTGCCAACATCCCAAATTCTAAGCCACAACAAATGTTAGCCAAACAATTTGAGTACAGTTTTAATCAGTTAAAAAATTTAAAACATGATTATTTGAGCAATAAAATAGATGAAAAGAAGTCTTTAGAATACTTGAATACCGAAAAAAATGCAATCGATAAATTGAGAGAATACGTTACCAAAAAAAATGAATACTACTCTAGAAATTTTTTTCTTGTTGATTCATTAACACCTCAAATAAACGAAATAATTGAAAAAAGCAAATAGAAATTATGTAGTTATTGTTTTATTTTTTCTGCTGCAATTAGCAATGGAAAGCACTGTTTATGCACAAATTTCTGAGCAGCAAAAATTGGGAATTCAATATTTCGAGAAAGCAGAATACGACAAATCAAAAGAAGTATTTGAAAAATTATTTTCCAAAAACGCCGATGAAATAAATTACAATTATTACATAAATAGTTTATTGGAATTAAAAGAGTATAAAACAGCAGAAAAAACAATTCGTAAGCTGCTAAAAAAACAAGGATACTCCTCACAACTTCAAGTTGATTTAGGTTCTGTTTTTTTAAAGAACGGTGATGAAAAAACTGCTTTCCAAGAATTTGAAAAAGCTATTGATAAATTATCGCCCAATCAATCCGATGTAATTGAGTTGGCAGGAATTTTTCAGCAAAAAAACCTGATTGATTTTACAATCAAAACTTATTTAAAGGGACAGTCGATGTTAAGAGGGATTTATCCCTTTTATTTTGAATTAGCCGAAGCATACAATGGCAAAGGAGATATTGCGAATATGATTGATCAATACTTGGAATCCATAAATTTTAATTCCATTTATTTGGTGCAAGTGCAAAATGCTTTGCAAACAAATCTCGGAGAAGAAAATAATACCGAAAACAAAAAATTACTAAGGCAGCAGCTGCTAAAAAAAATACAAGCTAACCCCGATAAAGTTGAGTTTACAGAAATGTTAGTTTGGTTATTTGTTCAGGACAAAAACTTTGAGTCTGCTTTTGATCAACAAAAAGCCTTAGATAAAAGACTTAAAAACCAGTCGGTGAAAATGGTGAACTTGGCTCAATTGGCCAATTCAAATGAAGATTATTCGGCAGCAACAAAAATATACGATTACGAAATTGCAAAAGGCAAAGACAACCCTTATTTTTATTTGTGCCGTCAAGAATTAGTAAATGTTTTGTATGCCAAAATTACAAAATCAGCTAACTATACCTCAATGGAATTGGAGCAATTAAAATTTGCCTACCTAAATTTAATTGAAGAACAAGGAAAAAACTCAAGCACGTTAAATCTGATGAAAGGCTTAGGTCACATTTACGCATTTTATTTATACGATGTAGAAAAGGCCATAGAACTATTAAACGAAGCAATTAATATTCCTGGAGGTGATGCAAAACTAAAAGCAGAATGCAAATTGGAACTTGGAGATGTATTAATTTTTTCGGGTGATGTTTGGGAAGCAAGCTTGCTTTATTCTCAAGTAGAAAAATTATACAAGCAAGACGTTTTGGGGCAAGAAGCAAAATTTAAAAATGCAAAATTATCGTATTACAAAGGAGACTTTTATTGGGCTCAAGGACAATTATCTGTATTAAAAGCAGCCACAAGTAAATTAATTGCAAACGATGCATTAGAACTATCTTTGTTAATAACGGAAAACTTTGGAATAGATTCTTTGTTAGAACCTATGCAAATGTTTTCCAGAGCAGATTTATTGGAATATCAAAATAAAGATAGTTTAGCAATTTTAGCATTAGACTCCATTGTAAAAGCATATCCTTTTCATTCATTAAACGATGATATATTGTTTAAAAAATACAAGATTAGATTCAAGCAAAAAAGATATTTTGAGAGTGAACAGTTATTGGGTTTGATTGTTACAAAATACAACGACGATATTTTAGCGGATGATGCCAACTTTTATTTAGGTGAATTGTATCACTATAAACTAAATGATTTAGAAAAAGCAAAAAAGCATTATTCCGAACTTATAGAAAAATTTCCGGGCAGTTCATTTACCGTTGAAGCCAGAAAAAGATTCAGAAAACTAAGGGGCGATAATTTATAATTTAACATTTTATGATTCCATTTTCACCACCAAGAATAGACCAAAAAATAATTGATGAAGTTGTTGATACTTTAAAATCGGGATGGATAACAACTGGCCCTAAAACCAAAAGGTTTGAGAAAGAAATTGCTTTTCATATTAATGTTCCAAATGTATTGTGCTTAAATTCGGCAACTGCTGGTTTAGAGTTGATGCTTAGATGGTTTGGGGTTAAAGAAGGAGACGAAGTTATTCTGCCAGCATATACCTATTCTGCTACAGCAAATGTAGTAATTCATTGTGGAGCCAAACCTGTTTTGGTAGATGTAAACTCTAACGATTTTAACATTGACGTCACAAAAATAAAATCTGCTATTACATCCAAAACAAAGGTAATTATGCCAGTTGATTTTGCGGGATACCCATGCGATTACAACCAAATAAATGCTTTAGTAAATTCTACAGAAATAAAATCACAATTTAAAGCAAAACATATAAACCAGGAGAAACTGGGAAGAATATTAGTTTTATCAGATGCTGCACACTCTTTTGGTGCAAGATACAATCAAAAATTAACAGGATCTTTGTGTGATGTTTCTGTGTTTTCTTTTCATGCGGTAAAAAATTTAACTACTGCCGAAGGTGGTGCAGTTGCATTTAATTTTGAATCCCCTTTTAACAACCAAGAAATATACAACCAATTGTGTATTTCTAGTCTGCACGGACAAAACAAAGATGCTTTGGCAAAAATGCAAAAAGGCAATTGGAAATACGACATTGTGGAGGCGGGCTACAAATGCAATATGACAGATATTTCGGCGGCTATAGGTTTAGTAGAATTGAGCAGATATAACGAAACATTAGAAAAAAGAAAAAGTATTGTTGATTACTATTTGAATTTCTTTTCTAAATTCTCATGGGCAGAACTCCCAATCACTGAAACAGAAAACAAAACCACCTCTTATCATTTGTTTCCACTTAGGATATATGGAATAACCGAAGAACAAAGAGATAATATAATGACAGAAATTTTTAATAAAGATGTTTCAGTAAATGTTCATTTTATACCCATTCCTAGATTAAGCTTTTACAAAAACCTTGGATACAACCTAGAAAATTATCCAATCACAAAAGATAATTTTTCCCGAGAAATAACATTGCCAATTTTTTACGATTTATCCATAGAAAACCTTCAAACAATTTGTTTGGCAGTTGAGGAATCTGTCAAAAAAATAATTTCCTAAAATGATTAAAAGAATTTTTGATTTTATAAGTTCATTTTTTTTTCTTTTCCTTTTTTTTCCCTTCTTCCTTCTTTTATCCATTCTTATCAAAATAGATTCTAAAGGGCCAATATTTTTTACACAAATAAGAGTAGGGAAAAATAACAAAGATTTTTTATTGCTCAAGTTTAGAACAATGAAAGTTGCTCAAGAAAATTTAAGTTTAATAACAGTTGGTAACGATAATAGGATAACGAATATTGGTAATTTTTTAAGAAAATATAAATTAGATGAACTTCCTCAGTTGATAAATATTTTAAAAGGAGAAATGAGTGTTGTTGGCCCAAGGCCAGAGGTAAGGAAATATGTAGATATGTATTCTAGTTCTCAATTGGAGGTATTAAGTGTTAAACCTGGACTAACAGATCCTTCCTCCATAAAATTTTCTAATGAAAGTGAATTGCTGGGTACAGCAGCAAATCCTGAAAAGTACTATACAGAAAAGTTGATGCCATTAAAAATTGAGATAAGTTTAAATTATGTTAGAACTCAGACATTTATTGGAGATTTAAAAATTATCTTTCAAACTTTCTCAAAAATATTTAAGTAGAATTTGTAACCAATGCTTAATCTAACTTCGTAAAAAAACAAAATTATTTTTTATGAAAAACTTAGGCATAAACTGGATAACAGAATACACCACAGATTTTGAATATAAAAAATATTTATTGTTGTCATATCTAAATTCTGTTGACCAAGAATACAAAGAGTCTAAATTATTTCCCTCCTTTTCTGATGTTCTATTTCACTACCGAAACTTAGTTTCTTTAAAAGAAAAGCAAGAATTTTTCAAAGACCATTTGCCAAAAAAAATGTCGGGAGTAGATTTCGAGAATTTACAACTCATTTACGAAAGACTCAAAGAAACAGACAATTCACTTTTAGAAGTGGAACAACTAATTGATTTTTCAATTCCCAAATTTCAATTCTTTTGGGAGCAAGGAAAAACAATTTTCGATTTAGTAGAACATGATTTATCTATAAATCCTGTAGGTATTATTCCCATAGATACCACTTTAGGGTATTTGATTTTTGACATAGAAAAATCAAAAGAAAAAAAAGTGTATGAATACTCTATCTCCTTAATAGAAGATCCAAATGAAAATTACAGATTAATGAAAACTCAATTTATAAAATCCTATTACAACCGAATTTCAGATACTTTTTTTTCTATCAAAAATGAAATGCTAAAATTAAAAAATTCAATAGCAAACCCAAGTGTCTATTCTATCCAAAGCAAACTAAGTTATCCATTCGAGGAAACAATTCTTCCCATCACAAAAAGAATTTTTCTTAGCAAATCAAAATTAGATAGACTATAGTTGTATCAGTAAAATTGAAAATCGCAAAAAATTAGCACAGACGTTAATTTAATTTTTTAACTAAAAATCATTTTCTTTAATTTTTTTATACTTTAGCCAAAACAAATAAAAAATATGGCTAATCTTTTCGCAAAAAAATCTATTGCAGATTTAATTTCTACAGATAAAAAAGAAGGAGGGCACGAACTCAAAAGAAATCTTGGAAGATTTAATTTGGTGATGTTGGGAATTGGAGCAATTATAGGAGCGGGTCTTTTTGTTAGAACAGCCGCTGCTGCTGGCGAATACGCCGGGCCTGCCGTTACAATTTCTTTTTTAATTGCTGCTTTGGGTTGTGCTTTAGCTGGTTTATGTTATGCAGAGTTTGCATCTATCATTCCAATTGCAGGCAGTGCATACACCTATGCCTATGCAACTATTGGCGAAATTGTTGCTTGGATAATTGGTTGGGCATTAATTTTAGAATATGCTTTAGGGGCTGCAACTGTTTCTATAGCATGGAGCGAATATTTAAATAAACTATTGGGAGGAATTATTCCCTACGAGTGGTGTCATTCGCCTTTCGAAGTAAGTACAAGTGGCATACACGGCATGGTAAATTTACCGGCATTACTTATTCTATTTTTAATCACACTTCTATTAATCAAAGGCACACAAGAATCGGCAAAAGTAAATGCAATTATTGTGTTTGTAAAAGTGGCCATTGTATTGATATTTATTTTTGTTGGTTGGTCATTTATTAAACCCGAAAACCACACACCTTATTTAATTCCAGAAGGAACGGCAGGTTACGAAGGATTTTGGAACCACGGTTGGGCTGGTGTTTTAACAGGAGCCGGGATAGTATTTTTTGCATTTATTGGTTTTGATGCCGTAAGCACTGCAGCACAAGAAGCTAAGAATCCTCAAAAAGACATGCCTATAGGAATATTAGGTTCATTGTTGATTTGTACATTATTGTATGTTCTATTTGCTCATGTTTTAACTGGAGTAGCTCCCTACACAGATTTTAATGATCCTACAAAAGGAAAAGAAGCATCCGTTGCCTTTGCCATTAGTAATTACATGACAGGTTATGGATGGCTCGCCACTGCAATAACCGTTGCCATTCTTGCTGGGTTTTCTTCTGTGATTTTAGTTATGCTAATGGGACAATCAAGGGTGTTTTATACCATGTCTAAAGATGGTTTGCTGCCTCCGGTTTTTTCTGAGTTGCACTCAAAATTTTCTACACCACACAAATCCAATTGGATTTTGTTGGTTTTTGTTGGTTTTTTTGGTGGATTTGTTCCAGGCAGCGTTGCAGGAGATTTAACCAGTATTGGAACATTGTTTGCATTTATTTTAGTGTGCCTTGGAGTAATTTTATTAAGAAAATCTTCTCCCGAAATAAACAGACCATTTAAAACCCCTTTGGTTCCGCTAGTTCCAATTTTAGGAATGATTGTTTGTGGTGCTATGATTTTTTCTTTGCCAACATCAACACAGTTAAGTGCATTTATGTGGATGATTGCCGGTATTGTTATTTATTTTGTTTACAGCAAAAAACACAGTAAGTTAAATGGATAGATTTCTTTTCAATAAAACTTAAAAAGGATTGAAAGCAATAGAAAAAATCTATTAATTTCTTTTGTTTGGTATTGTTCTAGTGTTTAGGAAAAACAGTATCAGCCATTGCCATTGACTCCACAAATACTTTTTGGTTTATCTCCAAAATAAAATTATGATCTGCTAAGGTTTCAAGTAATGTTTCCGTTGCAATATTTCCTGTTAAATCATCCGTTGCCATAGGGCAGCCGCCAAAACCATGTATTGCAGCATCAATTCTATAACATCCAGCATTTAAAACTGCACTTATTTTTTCTTTCGCTGTTTGTGGTGTACTGTGCAAATGTGCCCCAAATTCAACGCTTGGAAATTCAGGAATTAAATCCTTGAACAATAAAATAATATTTTCGCGATTAGAAACACCTACAGTATCTGAAAGCGCCATAATAGAAACATCTAAATTTTTAAGTTTCTCTGCCCACAAAATAACAATATCTGGATTCCATTTGTCGCCATACGGATTGCCAAAACCCATTGACAAATACACTACTAGTTTTTTATTTGTTTTGTGACAAATGTTCTGAATTTCTTCAACTCTAATTAACGATTGATCTAATGTTGAGTTGGTATTTCTTAATTGAAATGTTTCGGAAACGGAAAATGGAAAACCTAAATAATCAATTTCATTAAATTTTGATGCATCTTCTGCACCTCTTGTATTTGCAACTATTGCAAGAAGTTTTGAGTTGGTTTCTGATAATTTTAAATGCTTTAACACTTCTTCTGTATCTCTTAACTGAGGAATTGCTTTTGCCGAAACAAAACTTCCAAAATCAATGGTATCAAAACCCACTTTCAACAATTTATTGATGTATTCTATTTTCTTTTGAGTATCTATAAATGTTTCAATGCCTTGCATAGCATCTCTTGGGCATTCAATAATTTTTATTTCTTTACTCATGAATTTCTTTTAAATATTCTTTCAAAATGGTCTTTACAATGCCGGGGCCTTCGTATACAAAGCCAGTATAAACTTGAAATAAATCTGCACCGGCCAAAGATTTTTCTTTCAAATCATCGTAATTAAATATTCCACCGCAACCTACAATAATGTTATGTTTGGGCAACACACTTTTTAGTTGTTTAACTATGTTCGTAGAAATTTCTTTAACTGGCTTACCACTTAATCCACCATTGCCTATACTTTCTAAAGTTTGTTTAGCAGTATTTAAACCTGCTCTTCCTGTGCTTGTGTTGGTTGCAATTATGCCATCTAATTTTGTTTGTTGGGATATAAATGCAATATCTTCTATTTGATTTGCGTTTAACTCGGGTGCAATTTTTAGCAAAACAGGCTTCTTTTTTTGGAGACCAAAATTAATATTTTGTACCTCCGAAATAATTTTTAGCAAAGGTTCTTTCTCTTGCAACTCTCTTAATCCTGGTGTGTTTGGCGAACTTACATTAATCACAAAATAATCGGCATTGGGGTGCAAAGTTTTAAAGCATTTTATGTAATCTAAAAACGCTTCATCGTTGGGAGTATCTTTATTTTTACCAATGTTTACTCCTACAATTCCTGTAGAACTTTTTGAATTTAAATTTTTATACACTTCGTCCATCCCATGGTTGTTAAATCCCATTCTATTTATTAGTGCATAATCCTTTGGCAATCGAAACAATCTGGGTGCTGGATTTCCAGATTGAGGCTTAGGTGTAACCGTTCCAATTTCTACAAATCCAAACCCTAATTTAAACCATTCATCAATAAGCTCTGCATTTTTATCAAAGCCTGCAGCTAAACCCATTGCATTGGGAAAATTTAAACCAAGGTAACTTTTGTTTAGCAACTTATTTGATAATGAGTAGTTGTATTCAATTATTGAAAAAAGACCAGGAATATTTCGTGCTAATTTTAATGAGGCAAATGCAATTTTATGAGCCTTCTCGGCATCAAGTGAAAATAATATTGGTTTTATTATCTCTTTGTACAAGTAACAACAAATTTTACTCAAAAGTAAATAAATAAAACAGTTTCTAATTATATAAAGTTGCGTAGATTTCTTTTTCACTAATTATTAGTAGATTAGAATTACATTAGAAAATTTATTAAAATTTCTGAAACAAATTAGAAACATTTAGGTATAACCCACCTTGAAAACCAATTGACAGTTGATGAACCTTAAAAGAAAAGAAATTTATTTCGCAATTTTTTATTTCCTCTTTGTTTTTATCCCCATTTCTATTTTCTCTCAAACAAATGCAAAAGACGAAAGTGTAGAGATAGTAGGATATTGGAATCTAAATGAAAAGTTAAATTATACAATTGACAATAGAAAATACAAAATTACTTCTAACGATTCTACAAAAACTGAGTATTATAAATATTCAGTAGAATTGTTTGTGAAAGATTCTGCATCTAAATCTTACCAATTTGAGTGGGTTTATTCTAGGTTTGAAACAAACATAGAAAATAAAGTTCTTCAAAAGTTAAAGCAAATAAACGAGGGCCTAAAAGTAAAGGTAATAACTACTGAAATTGGTCAGTTTGTTGGAATTGCAAATTACGAAGAAATAAAACAAAAAGTAAAACCACTTTTTTCTGCAATAAAAGCAGAGTTTAAGGATACACCGGGCGCAAGTCAATTAATAAAAGAACACGAAGCTTATTATAACTCAAAAGATGCACTAGAAAATGTTGCATTTAAAGACATACACCAATATTATACTTTTTATGGCGAAACCTACAAAGTGAATTTAGATGTAAAAGGAAAAGCTATGTTAAGGAATAATTTTGGCGGCGATCCATTAAACGCAAGCCTATTGGTAAAATTAAGTGAAATTGATAAAGAAGATAAAACTAATGTTATAAAGCTTGTTCACACAATTGATTCAAAACAAGCTAAAACTGCTGTATCAGATGCAGGCATTGTTATTGGTAATGAAAAATCTAAAAATTTTGTTCCCAATTCTACGGAGCCATTTTCATACATCGAAAAAGTAACTTCAAGATTTCATGCGCCAACGGGCTGGGTTTTATACAGTGGAAGCAGCAACGAAATTAGTTCAGGGAAATCAAAAAATATTGATGAAATTGTTTTCAAAATCAAATAACAATATTTTCGATTTTGTAATTGGTTTGCTTGTTTATTGATATAACTTTGTAAACCGCAATTGTTATTACAAAGTCAACCAAAAGCATGAAAAGTATTCCACAAATTCAAAAAGAACTGCAAGAAAAAAAAACAACAGTAACTGAAATTGTAAATCATTTTTTGAGTGAAATTGAAACCAATAAACATCTAAATATTTTTATAGAAGTTTTTTCTGAGGATGCAAAAACTAAAGCATTAGAAATTCAAGAAAAAGTTAATTTGGGTAAAGGGGGTAAATTAGCAGGAATTGTAATTGGAGTTAAAGACAATATTTGTTACAAAAATCACCATGTTTCTGCCTCGTCAAAAATTTTAGAAAACTTTGAATCGATTTATTCATCAACTGTTGTAGAAAGATTATTGAGCGAAGATGCAATAATTATTGGCAGGTTAAATTGCGATGAATTTGCTATGGGAAGTTCCAACGAAAATTCTGTTTTTGGTGCTGTAAAAAATCCAATAAATCCTGAATATGTTCCCGGTGGTTCATCTGGAGGCTCTGCTGCTGCTGTTGCTGCCGGCTTGTGTCATGCTGCATTAGGAACAGATACAGGTGGCTCTATTAGGCAACCGGCATCATTTACTGGGACAGTTGGGCTTAAACCAACATATGGTAGAGTTTCTAGGCATGGGATAATTGCTTACGCCTCATCGTTTGATCAAGTTGGACCGATAACAAATAGCGTTGTAGATGCTGCAATAATTTTAGAAATAATCGCAGGAAAAGATGAATTTGACTCAACTGCTTCACAAAGAAAAGTAGCAAACTATTCTACAGAGTTAAATTTTTCTTCGAAAACAAAAATCGCCGTTTTAAAAGAATGCATAGAAAGTAAAGGCTTAAATGCAGGAGTTAAAAATTCCTTTTTAGATAAAGTTCAAGAGCTTAAATCTAAAGGGCACGAAGTAGAAATTATAGATTTTCCATTTTTAGAATACCTTGTTCCTTGTTACTATGTATTAACCACGGCCGAAGCATCCTCCAACTTGAGCAGGTATGATGGAATACATTTTGGATACAGAAGTAAAAATGCTTTTGATTTAGAATCTACCTACAAAAAATCTAGAACAGAAGGATTTGGAAAAGAAGTTAAAAGAAGAATTATGCTGGGCACATTTGTGTTAAGTGCAGGATATTACGATGCCTATTACGCAAAAGCACAAAAAGTAAGACGGATTTTAAGAAACAAATTAGATGAAACATTTAAAAATTATCAGTTTATATTAATTCCTACAACACCTAATAGCTCATTTAAAATAGGACAAAAAAATTCAGACCCAATAGAAATGTATCTCGAAGATATATTCACCGTTTTAGCAAATCTAGCCGGCAATCCTGCAATATCAGTCCCTTTAGGAAAAAATGGCGATTTGCCTTTTGGAATTCAATTAATGGCTAAAAATTTTGATGAACAAAATCTATTATCGTTTTCAAATACTTTATTTTAACTATTTTAATATCATATAGTTACAAAGTTATTAACACTGTCTCTAAAGTAACTATTTTTTAATGTTTCAGTTGTTAAATTCTTTTTGAGCTAAAATTGAATTTAATTTTCTTACTTGGAATAGTTTTTGCCCGCTTAACAAGGCTTTAATTAAATAAAACTGATTAAATAATGAAATTTTTATCAAAAGCATTACCGGTATTTCTTTTAATTTCAAATTTTGCACATTCCCAAAACTATATCATAGACGAGTCTAAAATAAGAAACGACGACCCTGTAATATCTATGTTAGATAGCTTACAGTTTTCTGCAGCCTTTGAAAGTATTAATTTTACTTGCGATACTTCCAAACTAAACATTTTTAATTATTGCCCTGACTTAGTTCCGATGTTCAGCGACCAAGTATACGAAGCAAGGTTAAAATTATTAGATGAAAAATCTCCCTTTGATTTAGTTTTTAATCCTGCAGTAAAAACATATATTGATGTATATGCTATCCGCAAAAGAGCTCTAGTTTCTAGAGTTTTAGGATTGAGTCATTTGTACTTTCCTATGTTTGAAGAAGAATTAGACAGGTATAATTTACCAATTGAATTTAAATACTTAGCCATTGTAGAATCTGCTCTAAACCCAATAGCAGTGTCTAGAAGCGGAGCAGGCGGGTTATGGCAATTTATGTACCCTACTGGAAAAATGTTTGGACTAAACCAAGATTCATATACCGACGAAAGAAAAGACCCCTATGAATCAACAAAGGCAGCCTGCAAATACGTAAAATATTTATACGGAATGTTTGGAGATTGGCAAATGGTGCTTGCTGCATACAATTGTGGCCCTGGAACAGTAAATAAAGCAATAAGAAGAAGTGGAGGTAAAAAAACATATTGGGAAATTAGACCTTATTTGCCTCTTGAAACACAAAATTACGTCCCTGCTTTCATCGCAGTTAACTATGTAATGAATTATTCAAAAGAACATAATCTTTATCCAATTTCTCCTAAAAAAGAATTCTTTTTTGCCGATACAGTTAAGTTAGCATCCAGAACTGATTTAAAGCATGTAGCCAATGTTCTTCAAATGAATATTGATGATTTAAAGTTTTTAAATCCTAAATATAAAACAACTGCAATTCCTTTCGATCATGAAAACTCTATTTTATGTTTGCCCGCTACAAAAGTTGGAGCCTTTATTTCTAACCAAGAGTTTATTTACAATTTAAGTAAAGAAAATATAAACATAGCCTACAAGAGCACAACAAACATAAAAGGTAACTCGGTAAGCAAGCTGCCAAGTTACCACAATGTTAAAAAGGGTGAAGGCCTAGCAAGCATAGCAAAAAAATACCATTGCACCGCAGCAGAAATAAAATCTTGGAATAAATTAAAAAGTAATAAGGTTTCTCCTGGTAAAAAACTTATTGTATACACTGAAAATTCTTTGGCAACAACTGTTTCTAAACCAAAAACAACTTATACAACTGTAGTATACGATAACGGTGCATCGGCAATTGGCAATTTAGATTTCTCTGATAACAATACACAAACTACCGATTCTATTTCGGAATCTAATGTAATTTCTAGCTCCGTTTTAAAAACTGATGCAAATGTTCAACACAATCAAACGGATAAACAAACAGAATTATTTTATATAGTGCAAAGAGGCGATACACTTTGGAAAATTGCAAATAGGTACAATGGACTTACCGTTGAAGAATTAAAAAGAGCAAATCAAATATCTGATAATAAATCACTTAAACTTGGCACTAAGTTAAAAATACCTCTTAAAAGCTAACGTTTTATACAATATTACACATTTATAGATGCTTTTGTTATTTTTGTAGAAATAAATTCGAAATAATAAAAGATGAAAGATTTGGAGTTTGAAAAATTCGAAAGTTCATTTAATGAATTTCCAGTTATTCTTTTGGCGCTATCCGAAAATAAGGAATTGATTTATGCAAACAATTTTGGCAATTCAGTTATCAATTTCGCAAAAAATAGTAAAGATGAAAGTTCTTCAATTTTAAACTTGCTTTTCCCTTCAAAAAAACAACAAGAACTTCTTAATGAATTTTTAGGTACCTCAAAAAATAGTTTAATTGATATTCCAGAAGTAGAAATTTTAAATAAAAAAGGGGAGCTTTTACTGATTAACTGGAAAATAAAACAGAGAGATACTACACTATTTCCTGAATTTAAATACTGGTTAATTGGCCAAGATACTACACCAGCATTTTTAATAAAAAAGAAGCTCATAGAAAACGAAAGTAAATTTAACTTTATTTCAAAGGCAACAAATGATGCTATATACGAGTGGGATTTGATACTAGATGAGTTAAAATGGTACGAAGGAATAAAAAATATTTTTGGACACGAAGAAGAAAATATAGAAAATAATATCAATTGGTGGAAACTTCACTTGCACCCGGATGATGCCTTAAAAGTTGAGCTAAGTTTAGGTGAGGCAATTAATTCTGACAAGGATTTTTGGATAGAAGAATATAAGTTTTTAACGAATGATGGAAAATATGCTTCAGTATTAGACAGAGCATATATTATTAGAAATGAAAATGGAAAAGCCATAAAAATGATTGGCGGAATGCAAGATATATCCGACTTAAAAAAAATAGAACAAAAGCTTCTTGAAAAAAATAGGAAACTTTCTGAAATAGCATTTTTTAATTCGCACAAGCTTAGAGCACCGCTAGCCAGAATAATTGGTCTTGTTAGCACTTTAGACCTTGAGGAAGACATTTTTTCTAAAACCACAAAAGATACAATAAAAAAACTTGTGGATTCTACCAATGAACTTGACCAAATGGTGAAAGAAATGGGAAAACTTACAAATATTTAAATTAAATTTATTTCAGAATGTATTGCAATATCATACTTTTGTACTTGAAATGAAAAACAAAATAATTCTCCTTCTATTTATTTTCACGCTGTATACTAGTTCTACAATTTATGCTCAGTGTGCCATGTGTAGAGCAATTCCAACATCAAATTTAGAAGCTGGCGGAAATATTGCCAACGGATTAAATACAGGAATTTTATACTTAATGGCTGTTCCTTATATTTTAATTTTGGCTTTTGTAGCTTTTTATTTTAGAGAAAAAATTAAAGCTGTTTATATTCAATTTTTTGTTGCCAAATAATTCTCTAGCAGGATGAAGTTTCTTCTATAATTTTTTGAACTCTTCCTATTTTTCTGCTTTCTAAAATTACCTTTATACCCCTACTATGGTATGGTTTTGATGTTAGTATACCCCTAACTTTACCCAAAGTAATCTTTCCTGTTTTCTGGTCTTTTTTAAGAACTACTTCTACGCTAGAATGTAATTTTATATTTTGTAAATAATTTGCAGGATTATTTTTTGCGTCAACTTTTTCAGGCAAAGTCATCGTGAAAAGCTATGGTTTTTTAAGGATTATTAAATTGCTAAAAATGAAAGTGTAAATTTGCAAAAAATTAATTATGTTTCAAGAATCCCTAAAAAAAACTAACCTCAGCGAATTAGGAGAATTTGCTCTAATTGAAAAACTTACTAATGCATTTACAATAAAAAATAATACAACACAAAAAGGGATAGGCGATGATGCAGCAGTAATTAACATAGGCAAAGAACTTGTGTTAATTTCAACGGATATGTTGGTAGAAGGAATACATTTTGACTTGGTTTATTCTCCGCTCAAACACCTTGGATTCAAAGCTATTTCTACTAACGTATCTGACATTGCCGCTATGAACGGAACTGCTAAACAAGTTACAGTTTCATTAGCAGTTTCAAGCAAATATACTATTGAAGCATTAGAGGAGTTGTACCAAGGAATTTGGTTGGCTTGTGAAAAATTTAATATAGATTTAATTGGCGGAGATACTACATCTTCTCCTACAGGATTAACAATCTCCATTACTGTTGTTGGAACTGTTGAGCCTGAAAAAATTGTGTATAGAAATACCGCTAAAGAAAATGATCTTATTGTTGTTTCAGGAGATTTAGGCGGAGCATATGTAGGCCTTCAAATTCTTGAGAGAGAAAAACAAGTCTATCTCTCCTCTCCCGGAATTCAACCAGAATTAGAAGGTTTTGATTATATTCTTGAGCGACAACTTAAACCCGAAGCAAGAGTAGATTTAAAAGAATTGTTCGAAAAGTTAGATGTTCTGCCTACTTCAATGATTGATGTTTCCGATGGACTTTCTTCAGAGTTACATCACATTTGCAAACAATCTAATTTGGGTTGTATAATTTTTGAAGAAAAAATTCCTATTGACCCAACTACATACCAAACAGCTAGAGATTTAAACTTAGACCCCACTGTTTGTGCTCTTAATGGCGGTGAAGATTATGAACTGCTTTTTACAATTCCATTAAACGAATACGATAAAATAAAAGGGAATCCAAATTTTTCGGTAATCGGACACACCACGGATAAAAATTCTGGATTAAACTTACATTCAAAAAGTGGCACAATTGTTCCCATCGTTGCTCAAGGTTGGAATTCCTTTACTTCTAAAGATTAATTGATTTGGATTTAGAAAATTTCAAAATAAAATCTCAACAATCTAAAAAAGAGAATTCCTTTTTTCTGAAATCATTAAAAAAAAAGAACGAAAGGAAATTAGATAATTCTTTTCATCAACTTCATAACCAAGTTTTTGAAAACACAAATTGTTTGCAGTGCGCCAACTGTTGTAAAACTACCAGCCCAATGGTTAGGGAAACAGATATCAGCAAAATTGCTTTGCATTTAAAACAAAAACCAAGCGAAGTAATTTCCAAGTATTTTATTAAAGAAACTGACGGAACTTATATTGTAAACTCGGCACCTTGTCCGTTTTTAGATACAGAAAACTATTGCTCTATTTATACTGCTAGACCTGGTGCTTGCAGAGAATTCCCGCATACAAACCGAAAAAAAATGAGTCAAATTTTAGATATCACTTTTGAAAACACATTAGTTTGTCCGGCAGTTTTAGAAATTGTAGAGCAATTAAAAAAAATACAACTTTAACTTTTATCTTTTATTTTTAAAAAAAGTACTCAATAAACTGCTTGATTCATCTTGGCAAACTCCATATTTTATTATTGTTTTAGGATGCAGTACATCTGAATTTAGTAAAGAAAATCCACGTTTAGTATCGGGTGCAGCAATAACAATTTTACCAATCTTAGACCAATAGCAAGCGCCTGCACACATTAAACATGGCTCTAGAGTTACGTAAAGAGTACAATCTATTAAATACTTTGCACCTAAAAAATTAAATGCAGAAGATAACGCCAACATTTCGGCATGGGCTGTAGAATCGTTTAGCATTTCTGTTTGATTGTATGCTCTAGAAATTATTGTATTATTAGAAACCACAATAGCACCTACAGGAACTTCATCAGCATCAAAAGCCATTTTTGCCTGCTTTAATGCCTCCTTCATAAAATATTCTTCGGTATAAAATTCCATAATTTAGTTTCAAAAAGTTTTTATTTACTTAAGCAAAATAGTGATTTTTAGATTAATTTCGCACAAAAGAAAAATTTTATGTTAAGAACAAATAATTGCGGTGAGCTAAGAATAAATCATGTAGGCAAAGAAGTTGAATTGTGCGGATGGGTTCAAAAATCAAGAGACTTGGGCGGCATGACGTTTATTGATTTAAGAGACCGTTACGGAATTACTCAATTGGCTTTTAACATGGAAACCAATGCAGAACTTTGCAAATCGGCAAGAGGTTTAGGAAGAGAATTTGTAATAAAAATAACCGGACAAGTTGTTGAAAGAAGCAATAAAAATTTACAAATAGGAACAGGTGAAATTGAAGTAATTGTAGAAAAATTAGAAGTATTAAACAGCGCCAAAACTCCACCTTTTACTATAGAAGACAATACAGATGGAGGCGATGAACTAAGAATGAAGTATCGTTATTTAGACTTACGAAGAAATGCAGTTAGAAAAAATTTAGAGTTACGACACAGGCTTTCTATTGAAACACGGAGATATTTAGACGCCATGGAATTTATTGAAGTGGAAACGCCAGTTTTAATTAAATCAACACCCGAAGGAGCAAGAGATTTTTTGGTTCCTTCGAGAATGAATCCAGGAGAATTTTATGCATTGCCACAATCGCCTCAAACGTTTAAACAACTTTTAATGGTTGCAGGTTTTGATAAGTATTTTCAAATTGTAAAATGTTTTAGAGACGAAGATTTAAGAGCCGATAGACAACCAGAATTTACTCAAATAGATTGTGAAATGTCTTTTGTTACACAACAAGATATTTTAGATACGTTTGAAGGTTTAATGAAACATCTTTTTAAATCGGTTAAAAACATTGATTTGCCAAAATTTCCAGTAATTACTTATGCCGAAGCAATGAGTAATTATGGCAACGATAAGCCCGACATTCGTTTTGAAATGAAGTTTAAGGATATAACAGACTTGGTTAAAAATAAAGGCTTCAAAGTTTTTGACGATGCAGAAATAGTAGTGGGAATTTGTGCTAAAAAAGCTACAACATTCACCAGAAAAGAATTGGATGATCTTACTGATTTTGTTAAACGTCCACAGATTGGCGCAACCGGTTTAATTTACATGAGAGTGAATGATGACGGCACTTTAAAATCTTCTGTAGATAAATTTTACAACGAAGATGAATTAAAAAAATGGAGTGAAAAATTTGGTGCAGAAAAAGGAGATTTAATTTTGGTGTTGGCAGGTGCAAAAAACAAAACATTAAAAGCGATGTCGGAATTGCGTTTAGAAATGGGAAATCGTTTAGGTTTAAGAAATCCTGATGATTATAAATGTTTATGGGTAGTAGATTTTCCCGCCTTGGAATGGGACGAAGAAAACAACAGGTGGCATGCTATGCACCATCCGTTTACTTCTCCAAAACCGGAAGACATAGATTTATTAAATTCCAATCCTGGCAATGTAAGAGCCAATGCTTACGACATGGTAATTAACGGAGTTGAGGTTGGCGGTGGATCAATAAGAATTTTTAATAAAGAATTACAAGCAAAAATGTTTGATGTTTTGGGTTTTACAAAAGAAGAAGCACAAAAACAATTTGGATTTTTAATGAATGCTTTTGAGTTCGGTGCACCCCCGCACGGCGGCATTGCATTTGGATTTGATAGAATTTGTTCGTTGTTTGGCGGCCAAGAAAGCATAAGAGATTTTATTGCTTTCCCAAAAAATAATTCGGGTAGAGATGTTATGATTGATGCCCCATCTACCACCGACGAAAAACAACTAAAAGAATTAAGCATTAGAGTTCAAATTTAATTACTCTAAACCTTGAACTAAAATTCTATGATTTTTTGTAAGGATTTATTGGACCATGCAACCCATCAAAAGTGAAGCCTTGATTGGTGGTTTTTTGATTCAGCAAGGTGCACATGTATTTCCTCTATTGGCTCTAATCACCGCCATTTCTTTATTTTTTATTGTCCAACCGAAGTTTTATGCAACACTGTATTTTTACAACAAACAAAATAAATTTCACGTGTTGTTTTCACTCTATTAAACTATGTTTTATAAAAAGGAGCAAAAAAGATTTTTCATATCTTATACTTTTATATGAGCTAAACGTGATAAACCACATGAAATAATTATTTATATTTGAATAAAATTAGTGAGTCATGACAATTGTTATAGATAAATCAAACTTAAAGAAATCTTCAAAAATTCTTAGCGATAAATTAAAGAAATCTTCAAAAAAGGGAAATCTTTCTAAACATTTTGGAAAACTCAAAAGAAATATTGATGGTTTAAAATACCAAACCTCTTTAAGAGAAAATGAAGATTGATTTTATAGCAGATACTAATTTCCTTATCTACCTCCATGAAGGAAATAAAATTGTAGAACCTTTTATAGAATATGATTTAGGCATTTCATTTATTTCAGAAATTGAGTTATTAGGTTTTCAAGGGCTTTCAAAATTTGAGGAATCAAAACTTTTATTACTCCTTAATGATTGCTTTCAAATAGAATGGAGTACTAAATTAAAAGAGCAAACCATTCAACTAAAACGAAAATACAAATTAAAATTACCTGACTCAATTATTGCTGCTACTAGTTTAATTTACAAACTTCCATTGGTTACCGCAGACAAAGAATTTTCTAAAATTAAAGAGCTGGATTTAATTCTAATTGAAATATAACTCTACCCTGCCTTTATTCTTGACTTAATTTTATTGAGATTGCAACCGAAAAACAACTAAAAGAACTTAGCATTAAGGTTCAAATTTAACTACTCTAAGCCTTGCACTAGAATTCTGTAATTATCTATTAAAATTCTTTTGCCTTTTGGATTATAAAAATACACAGATAAGGTGTTTCCATTTTGGATAGTTTCCTTTATTTCGTTGCTCAATTTTCTTTGGTGCCAACCACTGGTTACATTGGGCCAATCCATTAGCATAGTAGGGTAGTAATATAAATTTTTTGAATTGGAATCGGTAATAGTAAACACAATTACTAAATCTTTTGCACTTAAAATTATTTCGTCAAAATAGTCAAATTCAAGAGTTATGTATAGCCTTGAAAACATTTTTTGTTTTGTTAGTTTATGCGAGGCAGTAAATGCAAATTGATAATTACTATCTACTAAAGCAATTCTATTGTTCAAATTTGTTTTGTCCTGTAAAATTAGGGAGTGGTTAAAAACATTTTTCTCAAAATCAAAATTCTCTTGGATGTAAAACAACTTAGGTTCTACAATTTTTCCAAATGATGGAATCGCTTCCTCCCCCATGAGTCCCGCATATTTTTTATCCGTTTTTAAAAACAGATAATTATACTTCTCTAATGTTATACCGTCAAGTGGAAAAATACCATTAGCAACTTGCCAAGTTTGGACTAAATTTAATATTCCAAAAAGCAAAATAGTTACCCCAAAAATTATTTGTTTTGAAAGAGATGAAAACACAAACTCAAAAAAATAAGCCAAAGGAAATAAAAAGAAAAAATAATAATCTACTACTACTCTTTGCCCAAAACTATCACCGTAGAACCAATTCCACCAAGCACTAAGAAAATAAAAAAGAACAATAAAAAAGAGAAACAAAAAAACAAATTTCATTTGCTTTTTTATTGCAAAAACAATTGTAGTTGTAAATG
>JBAXQC010000046.1:0-24041 GCA_037131955.1 Bacteroidota bacterium | reverse complement strand
GGCGAATTGTCTTCGCTTGAAAGTTTTGCGGAAACAAAAAGTTCAGTTCTCCTTCGCTGCGGCAAACTAACTTTTGTGCTAAAAATAATGCCCATCGCCAATCTAAAAAACGTTAGAGCTTGCATTGTGTAAGCACAACGCTTCAGTAGGACAAGATAAGCGCTAACATTTTACTGTAGTTGTTGACTGTTTAAGAAATTCTTAATATTGCAATTCAAAAGTGGAGACCAGCGACCACTTTAAAAACGGGGCGACACCGAAAAGCCAAATGAGTAGGACAAAATATAATCAAAAAACATGAATTATTATTTAATGGTTTTACAGAACTACTCAGCATTTAGCGGACGAGCTAGAAGAAGTGAATATTGGTATTTTTTCTTATTCAACGTTATTATTTCATTTGTATTAGGATTTATTGGCGGCCTAGCAAAAATGCCTTTTATATCAACCATTTATACTTTAGCAGTCTTAATTCCATCGATTGCAGTTGGTGTTAGAAGAATGCATGATGTAGGAAAAAGTGGTTGGTTTTTATTAATCCCAATTTACAATTTAATTTTAGCCTGTACAGACAGTGTAAAAGGCGAAAACGAATATGGTGCAGACCCAAAAGCTGAATAAAACCAGCACATAACAGCCGTTTGGCAAAAAAGAGGTTTCAGTGTTTAATTGAACATTTTGCCTCGTATTAACTTTATTGCCATTTTTCGAGTTTTGAGCTCCGAAATTCCCTAAATAGTATTTAAGCTAAAGCAATTCATCCGCCGCTGCGGAGCTTAAGAACTTAGTTTCATTTCCCACACGTGGCCGTGAAGTTTTAATAAGTGGTTTTTGATTATTCATGTGCACTTGCGTTGAGCGTCATATTATTATAGCAATGTTCAAATAAAATTTAGTAACATTCACGATTGATAAATTTTATTTTGCTGTATGTCTGATAAAAAAAATATGTGTGATCAGAAGAAATGGACATTTTTTAGTCTGTTTTTTAGAAGTATTTTTTAAATACATAGCAAAAGTTTATATTTTAGTCCTATTTCAGCACATTCCAACCTGTCTGCCAAGCGCTTTCTTGTGTTTCCTTTCTGCGTTGCCTTTTTAGTGGCTTGCAGTTTATAGTTCTTGAAGAGTTAGACATACTAAACTCTAAATGCTGAAGCCATCATTTCTTGTTCAGCTCTTGAAATTCCAATTTCTTTTGCTATTTCTTTCCAGTGGCTTATTGCAGAAAAAACTTCTTTCATAATTATTTCCATTTCGCTAGGTGATAATTGAAAATATTCCCCAACGCTTTTTACCAAATCAAAATCCAATGCATTATTGTCTGTATCTATATTCAGTGCCAAACCATCTTTGTCAATTGATGGATTTAAATCAAATGCTGGTGAAAGTATCCATCCCTTTTCAGTTAAAATAAAACCATGGTTTCTTAGATGGTCATCTGTATTAGAAATAGCAATGTTAAATACAATACGTCTCCATAATTGATGCAAATCTTTGGTGTTTTGAGCTCCTGTATATTGAATGAATTCTGCAATATCTAAATAACTAGCAGCTTTTTCTTTTAGAGTATCTGCGTTATTGCCTGTCATTGTCATAGCACTTGCAAAATGTATTCTGTCATGTTTATGTCTATCAAATCTTTTTGTGAAAAAAGTATGATACTTACCCGATATTTTTTCAATTCTAGATTCAGAAATTTCTATACCTGCTTTTAAAGCTAAGCGATAAGCTAAAAACTCCCATGCAGCTTTATCAATTGTATCAGACTTCGAAGGGAATTTAGCTATCCATAATTCACCCTTTTCATCCATAACATTTGCTTTGGGTCTAGCTCCACCCAAGGATGAACCAGGGGCCATTAAAATAGCCAAGCATTTTTTTACTTCTTCGCTATTCTCATCAGATTCCAATATTTCAGCAGCATATTGAAGTTCTCTAATACTGCTCATTGGTGGGGTGGGAGAATTTGGATTGTTATCTAAAAATGGTCCATCCTTATCAAGTTTAAAACGTAAAGCTCCCATTCTGCTTTCATCATAAACACCTAGTAAAAAATCAATGTAATAAAGTGTTGAAACTTGTATTCCTTCGTCCTTGGCTTTTTGAGCAGCACGTCTTTTCATTAAAGTTCTTCCCCAAGTATCAGGCATGGAGTCAAAAAAAACACCAAAATTTTCCTTCCCATTGGGAAATTGTTGTCCATTAAACCATCCAATTTCCGGGTCTATAAGAATCTGTTCCTTTGATTGAATCCAATCCCTTGAATATTCAAAACTAAATGCCTTTTTGCCTTTTGCTTGCTGAGCGCTAAGAATTCCAATAAATTTGGGTTCACTCATTCCAATCCAATGAGCAAATACAAAAATGTCTGTTTTTATTGTTGCCATTTTTATTTGTTTCCTATTAAACTAAGGTCTTGTAGCTTTCTTCCATAAGAATCATCGGCAGCCAATTTTAAAAAATCATCTTGCAATCCTAGTACCCTCAGAGTATTAAAATATGCAGCCATTGAAACACTTCCATTTCCCTTTTCTATTTGATACAGTGTACTTCTATCTATTCCAGCTCTTTCACTCACTTGTATGGTAGTTAGATTTCTACGTTTTCTGGCTAGTTTAATATTTTCACCTACTTGTTCCATTACCTTTTGGTACTTAGGAAACAAGATTTGTTTTTTACTATTCATAACAATATGTTGAATATTTTCCACAAAATAACTCATTTTGTTGATAATAAACAACAAAAAATTATATGTTGTCATTAAATTAGGTGTTAGCTACTTTGTTTAATCCCCGAAAACTCTGAACCCATTTTTACACTAAGCCCCAATTTGGCAAACAAATTTTAGTTGTTGTTGTTATATTCAAGTCCTAAGTTTCTTTTTTAAAGTACCTCTATTTCTTATCCTAGATAAAGCAATATTTACAGACTAATTAATGTGTCATGTATTTCATCTCTCAACTTTGGTATTACTTGAACTTCATCCGCAAACGTTTTCCATTTGCTTATTATATTGCTTATTTCATTAATAGTTTCAGCTGCCCTTTTATGCTTAATTGATTTGCCAATTACCAACAAATCATCTTTTGTGATACTACTTCGTTTACCATTTATACTTAAGGCCTGCTTACTTACCCATTGGTGTTTAGGCTGATAGGCATGGCAAACATCATAAGCAGGTGATAATTCCCATTTTCCTTCCTTTTTCAAGCGGAAAGCAAAATTTTTTGTATGGTCATCACAATTTCTAGCCATTACGTTAAACACCATTCTGCGAAACAATTGTTCGGCATCGGAATAGGTTAATTTTAACTCTCTCATTGTTTGAAAAAGCTGCTCGTAACTGAAACTGGTTACTAGGTTGTAATCAAAATGCTTCATCGCACAAAATGTTTGAATATGATGTTTAGTAGAATCTCCTTCACGGTCAAAACGCTTGGTCATAAAATGTGCCCGACCATTTTCTTCCATTAATCTGGAAGGCATCATGTTTATGCCACAGGCAATAGCCATATTGTAATAGGCCATTTCTACTCTGCCATATCCTTTGCTAGCACCCAACTGAACATCACTTACACCATCAAATTTAATTAACCAGTGCTCAAATTCTCTTGGAGCATGTGTTTGGCCAGATTTTACAACTCCTGTTTTTTCGTTGTATACTATTACGGCTTTTGGTCTTGCACCACCCGCAGATGTTCCAATACGCAAAATTTCCATAATTGCTTTTTCTTCATCTGCTTTCAAATTGCTTACAAATGCTTCTTTTTTTGAAAGCAACTTTTGGGCAATATCCACCAAGCTATCTATTTCTAAAGAGAAAGATCGTTTGCTTTCATTTAAGGTAGTTGGTTCAAACTCTAGTGCTCCCATACCTCTTGTGCCCATAAAACAAAGCATTTCAACGGGGTTCATGCTATCCATCTGCCGACCTTGTTGTGCTAACCACAAATTGATAAGTTCGTTCCCATACCTATCTGGCAATACATCTGCCAATAGGCCTGGCAAACCCTTAAAGGTATCTAAGGCTGGGTCGTTCCTTCTTCGAAGTGTTGGAAAGTAAAAGCTGCTTTTATTTCCTTTAATTGGCATTTGTAATGGAGACAAATCCCAATCTTTAGATTTAAATTTTGGGTCAAACTCAAATGTAGCATAACCTGTTGTTTCATCCCAAGCTACTGCACCCACTAACTCGCCCCATATTTTTACATACGCTGTATTCATACTTACCCCTTTGATTCTTTTGATTTGTTAGGATTTTGATTTCTGGCTCTTTTTCGTTTTTCTTTCTCTGCCTTTGCCAGTGCAAGCGGACTTATACTCTGTTGGATTTCAAAAGCCTCCATTACTTGTAGTTGGTCTAATACTCTGAGCACTTGAATGAGTGTTGGTAGAGTAACTGCAACACCCTTTTCTAGCAAACTGAGTGTAGAGCGGCTAATACCAGCAGCCTCTGCTAATATTTCTTGTGTTTTATTCTGCTCTAACCTGTGGTGCTTTACAAAGGTACCCACTTTTTTAACCAGAGCGTCATCACTCATGGATAGCCAGTTTTTGTATGTTATATCAGTCATAATGTGCTTTTTTTAATTTTAATGAATGATTTATCATGCAAATGTAAGTATTATTTTATAAATAATTGATAAAATTGAATGACATAACAGTCGATAGTACAATAAAACAAACTTAATGAGTGGTATGTAATACATTAAATGGAAATTTAACTCTGCCTTTTGCTATACTGTAACACATTAACAATTGCTCATCTTACAATAAAATATCTGCACTAGTAGTGGGCACAGGGTATTTTTTCTCTCTTTATTGGTGTTCGCCGCTGCAAACATCCAACAAGCCAAATTTAAAAATCTACCGAAACGGTAGTAATCATAAAACCTTTTCCACTCTATTTACACCTTCAAACGTTTAAACTATAACATAAAAATCATCAGAAGTTTAAAATACTTTTAAAAGCATTTTTTTTCCATTAAAAACTTTGCAGGCTTACTCTTTTAAAATGCTATCAACTATTTTGCAAAACTTTCTATTTCTCTCTAAATTAGGAACATGAGCGGTTCTTTTTATTTCGAACCAATTTGCATTTTCAACACCCACTGTTATTTGATGTTGCTTGCCTGTGTATTTAGGAATTAATGGATCCTTGCTTCCCCAGATGTAAAATGTGTTTTTGGGGTTTAGTTTGGGAACTCTGCTCAACAGCTTTTCGTTTTCTGTAATGTAATTAAACAGTTGCAAGTTGGTGCTTCCCTTAGGCAAAAAGTAATCTTTAATAACTGATTTAGCAATAAAATTTGGGACAATTATCTTTTTATGAAAGACAACTTGGCAAGTTTTTTTTAGTTCGTTTACATTTAGTGGATTTAATAAATTATACAAACTGTTTACCCTAAATTGCGTTGCTACACTATCGGCAATTTTTTTAGTAAACAAACACGTTAATGCATCATTTAAGATTAATTTATCTATATTCTCGGGATACTTTTCTGCAAAAAAACTAGCTACCATTGCACCATAAGAATTGCCCAATATGTTCACTTTTGTAGTTATTTTTTCATTGTCTAACACCTCTTTTACTAATGTTGCTTGGTAATCGAAACTATAATCGACAATAGAACATTTTGTTTTGCCATGGAATGCCAAGTCAATAAAAATTACATTGTATTTCCTCGATAATTTTTTTGCAGTTTTAGTCCATTGTAGTTTAGCATCAGCACCAAATCCATGCAACAACACAATTGTTTGATGTTTGGGATGTATGGCAGTGGTAAAATAGTGGATGGTTTTATCTTTGCACATTGCATATTTTTCTTGAATATTATTTCGGTAGATTATTCTTGAAAGATGATTGTCAAACTTTTGATAAGGTGCACAGCCAACAAATAAAACTGCTGAAACCATAAATAGTACAAAAGTGGTATATAGTTTATTGCAGTTGTTCATGGCAAAAAAAAGGCTATTCTTTTTTGGAATAGCCTTTTAAATAATAGGAGTGTTTCTTAGATATCAATTTTTGCGTACTTCGAATTTTTCTCAATAAAATCTCTGCGAGGAGGAACATCGTCGCCCATTAACATAGAAAATATTCTATCGGCTTCGGCAGCACTGTCAATGGTTACTTGTCTTAATGTTCTGTTCTCTGGATTCATGGTAGTATCCCACAATTGTTCAGCATTCATCTCACCCAAACCTTTGTACCTTTGAATGTTTACGCTGCCTTCTTTTTCTCCACCCAATTCTTTTACTGCAAGCAATCTTTGATCTTCTGTCCAGCAATAGCGTTGTTCTTTCCCTTTTTTTACCAAAAACAAAGGCGGTGTAGCAATATAGATGTACCCCTTTTCAATTAAGGCAGTCATGTAGCGGAAAAAGAAAGTTAATATAAGTGTAGTAATGTGGCTTCCGTCAACATCGGCATCCGTCATAATTACAATTTTGTGGTACCTCAATTTTTCTATGTTCAATTCTTTGGTGTCTTCAATTGTACCAATACTTACCCCAAGAGCAGTAAACATGTTTTTTATCTCTTCGTTTTCAAAGATTTTATACATGATTGCTTTTTCAACATTCAAAATTTTACCTCTCAAAGGAAGTATTGCCTGAAAGTTTCTGTTTCGGCCTTGCTTAGCTGTTCCACCTGCAGAATCTCCCTCCACAAGGTATATTTCGCATTTTCCGGGGTCTGTTTCGGAGCAGTCGCTCAATTTACCTGGAAGCCCGGAACCTGTAAGTACATTTTTTCTTTGCACCATTTCACGAGCCTTCCTTGCGGCATGGCGAGCTGTTGCAGCAAGAATTACCTTGTCAACAATCATCTTTGCTTGCTTAGGATGTTCTTCTAGGTAATTCTGCAACATTTCGCTCACGGCTTGGTCCACGGCACCCATTACCTCATTGTTTCCTAATTTGGTTTTGGTTTGTCCTTCAAACTGTGGCTCGGCTACCTTTACAGAAATAACTGAGGTTAAACCTTCTCTAAAGTCATCACCGGCAATTTCAAACTTTACGTTTTTAAGCATCCCTGATTTGTCGGCATACGACTTTAAGGTTCTTGTTAAACCTCTTCTAAAGCCAGCCAAGTGCGTTCCACCTTCGTGGGTGTTGATGTTGTTTACGTAGGAAAATATATTTTCGGAATAAGAGTTATTGTAGAGCATGGCAATTTCTACTGGATTGCCGTATTTATCACTTTCTAAATAAATTGGCTCCTCAATTAAGCGCTCTCTGGTAGAATCTAAAAATGTTACAAATTCTTTAAGTCCGCCTTCAGAATAAAACGTTTCGGTAGGATGTGTGCCGTCGTCGTTTGTTTCTCTGTTGTCTGTAAGCGTGAGTTTAATTTTTTTGTTTAAGAATGATAATTCTCTTAGTCTGGCTGCAAGTGTATCAAAAGAATACTCTGTGGTTGTAAAAATACTTCCATCCGGTTTAAAGTGAATTTCTGTACCTCTTTTATCAGTTGTTCCAATTTCTTTTACATCGTAGAGTGGTTTACCAATAGAATATTCTTGCACATATACTTTGCCTTGGCGGTACACTGTTGCTTTTAAATGTGTTGATAAGGCATTTACGCATGAAACACCCACTCCGTGTAATCCCCCCGAAACTTTATAAGAATCTTTGTCAAATTTACCACCAGCATGCAAAACCGTCATTACAACTTCTAATGCAGATTTTTTTTCTTTGTGGTGCATATCGGTAGGTATTCCTCTACCGTTGTCCAATACCGTAATTGAATTGTCTTCGTTAATACTTACATAAATATCAGTGCAATGCCCTGCAAGTGCCTCATCAATAGAGTTGTCAACCACTTCGTAAACCAAATGATGCAAGCCTTTAAAGCCTGTATCCCCAATATACATTGATGGTCTTTTTCTTACTGCCTCAAGACCTTCTAAAACCTGAATGCTATCTGCACCGTAATTCTGTTCTGATACTAATTTTACTTCTTCGTTCATATAATTGTTTAAGTCAAAAAATAGAGTCCAAATTTACATTAAATAAAGCTATTTTTGTAATTAAAATTGAGCCAATTTGCTTAATATTATTAACAAAGTTTGTATAACTTTTTTCTATTGTTGAATATAATTTTTAAAGTTTTGGAAACCCAATTAAAATGTTCCTTAATGTACCTCAAAAATAAATTGTATTTTATTGTTTTATTTGTCTTTTTGTTAAAAGTTTTTTCATTAAACCTTGCTGCTCAAGAAACTAAAACAACTGAGCAGTTTTTTTTTCAAGGATATGTGGTAGATTCACAAAATACATTAAAACCATTAACCGATGTTGGAATTACCAATCTGAGTAACAAAGAATCTTTTGTTGTGGATGAAAATGGAAAATTTAACTTTAAGGTAAACGATGGTGATACAATTAGATTTAAACTCCTGGGTTACCACACTACTTTCTATTATTTTAAAAAAATACTAAACATTCCCAATTACTCTGTTCAAATCTTAATGACCAGCGATACCATTAGTCTTAAACCATTTGTATACAAATCATTAACTAAAGAAAAAGTCATTAAAAACGCCTTTATGAATTCTTATATTAGAGACAGTTTAAGAATGATTGAATACCTAAGAAAAATGATAGATGATAAAAATAAAACATTTTTAGAAAACGCTGTTGCCGCTTATTCAAGCCCCGTAACATTTATTTACGACCAGTTTGGTAAAAAAGCAAGGCAAAGGAACAGAATAGATAGATATCGCCAAATTATCAGAGAGGAAAAAGAAAAAAAAGAACCCGATTATGCAAAATAGTTTAAAATTGGTAATAAATATTAAACTCTCTACCAAGTAATTTATTTATTTTAGCACCAAATTTATAAACAAAACACACACCCATGAGATCAAAGAAAATTACTCTAATTGCTCTACTCTGTTTAGTATTTAATTTAACTTTTGCCAGTGCTCAAACCAACCAAAAGGCAGCAAAACCTGATAATGTAGAACAATCTAAGGAACAAAAAGTAAAAAAAGACGGCACACCAGATATGAGGTACAAACAAAACAAAGAGGCCGCAAAACCTGCTCCCCAAGGTCCAACTAAAAAAGATGGAACTCCAGATATGAGGTTCAAAGAAAATAAAAAAGTAGAGAAGAAAACGCCATCAAAAAAATAATATATTTAACCTAAAACCTATTGAATGAAATTAAAAATTACATCCATTTTATTATTGTGTTGCTCATTTGCATTTGCTCAAACCAAAAGCAACTCAATTAGTAACCAAATCAACTTCACCGCTGCTACAAATAATAGCCAAAATAATGTTCAGGTGCCTGCCACAAGAACTTGCGGAACAACTGAGTACATGCAACAACGTTTGAACTCTAATCCAAAGTTAAAGGAGAATTATAACAAAGTTCAAGAACAAATGAAAACGCTCATAAACAGTGGAGAATTAGCAAATAGAAATACCGCTGTTGTTGTTACAATTCCGGTAGTAGTGCATGTTGTGTATAACAATACAACACAAAACATCAGCGATGCTCAAATTAATTCGCAGATTGCAATTTTAAATCAAGATTTCCGCAAGTTAAATACAGATATTACTTCTGTGCCCTCTGCTTTTGCAGGATTAACTGCCGATTGCGAAATACAATTTTGTTTAGCACAAAGAGACCCACAAGGTAACGCTACCACTGGTATAACCAGAACAAGCACCACTCATGGACCTTTCTACACTGAAAATGATGTAAAATATACTGTTTCAGGCGGACATGACGCTTGGAATGCAGATAATTATTTAAATATTTGGGTGTGTGCCTTGTCAAACGGCTTACTTGGTTATGCTCAATTCCCCGGCGATAACCCCGAAACTGATGGTGTTGTTGTTGGATACAATTATTTTGGAAATACTGGTGCAGCACAATCACCGTATAATAAAGGAAGAACTGCAACACATGAAATAGGGCATTATTTTAATTTGTTTCATATTTGGGGCGATGAACCAGATTGTGCTGCAGATGACGAAGTTACAGATACCCCTCAACAAAGAGGTGAAAATGGAGGATGTCCAACATTTCCTTTACTTTCTGGCTCAGGTAGAGCATGTACAGCGGGAAGTCCTGGTGCCATGTTTATGAACTACATGGATTATGTGAACGATGCCTGTATGTATATGTTCACTAACGGACAAAAAGTAAGAGTGCAAGCGGCCTTAAATGGCCCTAGAGCTTCTTTAATAACTTCTAACGGTTGTCAACCTGTAAGCTCCGGAGCGCTGTGCGATACTGTTTGGAATATTCCTGGAACTGCCACAGTAAATAATTTTTCGATATTCAATACAGCTCAACAAACTTGGGGTTATGTAGGAGGTCACAACTCCTATTTAGACATTGCCAAAGCCGAAAAAATCTCAAATTTTCCAACAAATTATAAGGTAAAAGGATTGTATATTGGATTTGCAAAAATGAGTGCTGCAAATTCAAACTCTTCATTTTCTGTAAAGATTTATGGAAATGGAGCGGGTGGAGCGCCGGGTACAGTTCTGGCAACACTTAACTCCACTTACTCCTCAAATGTTCCAATTGTAGTGGCTAATCAATATTCTTATTTTGAGTTCGCCAGTCCCGTAACCGTTCCCTCTTCCTTTTTTGGTGGCGTAGAATTTTCCTATGCAGCAGGTGATACATTGGCTATTTATACTACAGCAAATAATGAAGTTGTGGCAAATTTAGGATGGGAAAAAATCTCTACAGGAACTTGGCAACCCTATAGCGAGCCTCAGCCAGCTGGTTGGGCTTCAAATATTTCTAATTACATTGCAGCAGTATTGTGCGATCCTAGTGTAATTACATCCGAAATTGAAAGTATTGACTCTGCCATCAAACTTTTCCCTAATCCGGCAAATTCAATTGTTACCTTAAACATTTCTAATTCTAGCAGTTATAGTTTAAAAATTTATGATGCAATGGGCAGAGAACTAGAAACTAAAATGGTAAACACAAACGGCTTAATTAATTTTGATATTTCTGATTTTAATCAGGGCTTATATTTTGTAACAGGAATTTCTAACAGCGGTAGATTTACAAAATCTTTTGTTGTTCAAAAATAAATTAAAAAAGATTTTTAAAAATGAAAAAGGCTTCCGAATTGGAGGCCTTTTTTATACAAAAATTTATATGAGATTAAAGTGAGGAAATTTTTTTTATTTTTTTTATTTTTTTTATTTTTTGTTTTTACGTATACAAATTTGTTCTCGCAATGGCTTGTTATTCCTTCTGTGGAGAGGGCTTACAAAGCACTTAATGAACAAGATTATTTTTTGGCGAAAAAAATATATTATACACAATTAAAAAAGAAATCTTGCGAAAGTACCTTCGGTCTTGCCTCAGTATTTTATATAAACAAAAACCCATTTTATAATTTAGATTCTGCCTATAAATACATTCAGATTTCTAAAAGTGATTACGGCAAACTAAACCCAAAAAAACAAAACAGTATATCAAAATGGAAGATAAATTATCAATCAATTTCTACTCTCGAACATCTTATAGACTCATTGAGTTTTTCTGTTGCACTTTCAAAAAACTCAATTGATGACTTACAAACTTTTCTACAAAAAATTCCAACTACAATTTATACAGTTCAGGTACAAGAACAGATAAACCTTATTGCATTTACTGAGGCATCAAAGGAAAATACTGTTAAATCCTATTCATCATTTATTGAAAAATATCCCAATGCAATTCAACTAGAAATTGCAAAAAGAAGTCTTGATTTATGCAGATTTAAAGAAACGGCAGCAAAGAATAATACAGAAGCATACAATAAATTTATTCTAGATTTTCCTGGTAGTAAGTACATCGATAATTGCCAAGATTCACTGTTTAAACTGTCGGCACCAACAAAATCTGAAACGCAACTTAGTAATTTTATTAGAAATTATCCCAACAACAAAAATGTAGAATATGCCTGGCAATTATTGTATGAAATGGGGAACGATAATTCTGCTAACTTCTTTTCAAAGTTTCTAGCAAAATATCCCGATTATCCATACCTGGAAAATGTTGCCAAGGAACTATCGATTGCTCAAACAGAGTACTTAAAAATTTCGGAAAACTCTAAATGGGGTTTTATAGACCTTGAAGGAAAAGTTAGAATAGAGCCCAAATACGATTGGGTTGAAAATTTTACAGAAGGTTTATGCCCTGTTACGTTTAACAACAAAGTAGGATACATCAATAAATTTGGCAAAACCATAATTGATTTTGTATACGATGAAGGAGAGGAGTTTAAAGAAGGCAGAGCAGTAGTAAAAATAAACACTAAATTTTCTGTGATAGACAGAAACGGTAAAATTATCTCTGAAAATTGGGATGAAATTTCTGATTTCTCGGAAGGTTTTGCGGCAGTAAAAAAGTACGACAACATTGGTTACATCAATAAAAATGGCGAATTGGCTATTGAATGTAAATTTTCTTTGGGAAGTGATTTTTTAAATGGAAAAGCAATTGTCGAATTTAATAAAAAATTTGGCGTTATACTCAGCAATGGCACATTTATCATTCCAAATGAATACGAATGGATAGATGACTTTAGAGGCGATTTGTGCAGGGTTCAAAAAGATGAGTTGTTTGGCTTAGCTTCTATTTCAAATCCTAATTTAATTTTACCACAATATGATTTTTTAGAGTTTTTAAACAACGAAACTTTACTGGCCATGAAAGAAGACATTTGTGGCATTGTAAGTGTAAATGGCAACAGCATTTCTCCATTTAATTATGAATTTTCTGGTTCAGTTAATGATTTTAGAAACAACAAGATTATTGTTCAAAATGCTAAAAGTCGCAAGGGAATTATAAACTACGAAGGAAAAACTATCTTACCATTTGAGTACAAAAATTTAAAATTATCTTCAGGAATTTACATTCCATTTGAGAAGAAATTAAAATGGGGCATAACAGATTCAACTCAAAAAATTATTTTAAAACCAAAGTTCGACGATTTAGGAAATTTTGATTTGGGTGTTGCAAAAGCCAAACTGAAAAAGAAATGGGGCATTGTTGATATTTCTGGCAAATGGATAATTAAGCCTGAACTTCAAAACATTGAGCAGTTTAACGAGTATTTTATTGTGAAAAAGAATAACCTATTGGGCTTGGTTTCTGCTGAAGGAAAATGGTTGTATCCACCGGTGCTGGAAGAAATTCGTGAAGTAAAAGCTGAGCTGTTGTTGTTCCAAAAAAATAATTCTACAGCAATTTATAATCTAAAAACAAATAAGTTTATATTTCGTGAGGCAAGCTTTGAAGTGCAAAATTAATTAGCTTTGTTAACTTCTAAACATGAAAAACACCAACGAAAAAACACTAAAGCAAGCCATTGAAGAACTTGTGCGGGCTTATGGCCTAAACGATAAATTATTAAAAACTCAAGTGGAGCAAGCGTGGGAGCAAATTGTTGGCAAAGATTTGGCAAAACATACAGGAAGAATTACTATGCTGCAATCTAAATTAACTGTTGAAATTACATCAGATGCATTAAGGCATGAATTAAGTTTTTCTAAAACAAAATTAATAGCACTAATTAATGAAACACTTGGGAAATCAGTTGTTTCGGAAATAGATTTTTTTTAATTTTTTCTTTTCCATTTATTATCAACATTTAAATTATTTAAGGTTCTAATTAAGTAAATTTGTACTTAAATTTTTTGTCCCAAAATGCAATTTTCTCATCTCCACGTTCATACTCAATTTTCTTTATTAGACGGTGCCGCTGCCATTGCAAATCTTCTGCAAAAAGCAAAAAATAACCAAATGAAAGCCATCGCAATTACCGATCATGGAAACATGTTTGGTGTGCCAAAATTTGTTGCAGAGGCAAAAAAGAAAGAGATTAAACCGGTAATTGGATGTGAATTTTATTTGGCACGTGGCAGCAGATTTGATAAATCTAAAAATACAGAACTTGATGAAAAAAATATATACCATCAGTTAATTCTTGCCAAAAATCAAATTGGTTATAAAAATCTAGCAATACTAAGTAGCAGAGGTTTTACCGAAGGCTATTATTACAAGCCCAGAATTGACAAAGAAATCATTAGAGAATACAAAGAAGGATTAATTGCAACTACTTGTTGTTTGGCAAGTGAAGTAAATCAAGCCATTCTTAAAAAAGGCGAAGTTGAAGCAGAAAAAATTTTCTTAGAATGGTTAGATATTTTTGGGGAAGATTATTACATAGAAATTCAAAGGCACGATTTGCCTGAGCAAAATGTTTGCAACGAGGTGTTATTGCGTTGGTCAAAAAAACACAATGTAAAAGTTATTGCTACCAACGATGTTCACTACGTGGATGTGAAAGATGCAGAAGCTCAAGATATTTTGTTGTGCTTGCAAACAGGCAAAGATTTTGACGATCCCAATAGAATGAGGTTCGAGAACAATCGTTTTTTCTTGAAAACAAAAGAGGAAATGGAAGAACTCTTTAAGGACGTTCCTGAGGCATTAGAAAACACTCAAGAAATTATTGATAAAATTGAAGATCCAAAAATAACACGAGATATATTATTGCCTGTTTATCAGTTGCCACAAGGCTTTTCCAGCGAAATAGAATACCTCAAATTCATCTCTTTTGAAGGTGCAAAAAAGAGATATTCTTCAGTGCCGGCAGAGGTAGAAGAACGTTTAAATTTTGAATTAAACGTAATTAAAGACATGGGCTTTGCTGGATATTTTTTAATTGTACAAGATTTTACAACGGCTGCCCGAAACTTGGGCGTTTCGGTTGGTCCGGGCAGAGGAAGTGCCGCCGGTTCATTGGTTGCTTATTGCATTGGTATAATAAACATCGACCCAATAAAATATGATTTACTCTTTGAAAGATTTTTAAACCCCGAAAGAATATCCATGCCTGATATAGACATTGACTTTGATGAAGATGGAAGGCAAAAAGTAATTGATTACGTGGTAGAAAAATACGGTAAAGATAAAGTTGCACAAATAGTAACGTTTGGCACCATGGCGGCAAAGTCTTCTATAAAAGATGTTGCAAGGGTTTTGGGACTTCCTTTGCACGAAGCCGAAAGACTTACAAAATTACTACCAGATGAACAGGGAGTGAATTTGAGAAAATCTTTAGAAGACGTAAAAGAATTAAAGGATGAATTAAAAAGCACTAATCCTTTGATAAGAAAAACTCTCGAATTTGCAGGTATACTCGAAGGAAGTGCCAGGCATACCGGTATTCATGCAGCTGGTGTAATTATTGCGCCAGATAAATTAGAAAATTATATTCCACTGAGTACCTCAAAAGATTCAGATTTATTGGTAACTCAATACGATGGAAAATACGTAGAGTCGGTTGGAATGTTAAAGATGGATTTTTTGGGTTTAAAAACTTTAAACATTATCACCGACTGTATTGAAAATATTTTTAAAATTCATGGAATAAAAATTCATCCAGATGAAATTCCATTGGACGATGAAAAAACTTTTGAACTATATAAAAGAGGCGATACCATTGGCACCTTTCAGTTTGAATCGGATGGAATGCAAAAACATTTACAGGATTTAAAACCTAGCACTTTCGAAGATTTAATTGCTATGAATGCACTGTATCGTCCGGGTCCAATGCAGTTTATTCCACAATTTATAAATAGAAAATTAGGAAAAGAAAAAGTAGAATATCCACACGAACTTTTAGAGTCAATTCTAAAGCATACTTACGGCATCATGGTTTACCAAGAGCAAATTATGCAAACTGCACAAATCATGGGAGGTTTTTCTTTGGGTGGTGCCGATTTGCTGCGAAGAGCCATGGGAAAAAAGGATGCAAAAACAATGGAAGAACAAAAAGTTGTTTTTATAAATGGGGCAGAAGAAAAAGGTGTTGATAAAACAAAAGCAAGTGAAGTTTTTGACGTTATGCAAAAATTTGCCGAATACGGATTTAACAGGTCTCATTCGGCAGCCTACTCCTTGTTAGCTTTTCAAACGGCATATTTAAAAGCAAATTATCCTGCAGAATACATGGCAGCAGTGCTCACCAGAAACATGAGCGACATTAAAAAAATAACTTTTTTTATGGACGAATGCCGCCGTAGAAACATTTCTGTTCTAGGACCAGATGTAAACGAAAGTGAATTTAAATTTATAGTAAATAAACACGGTCAAATTCGTTTTGGCCTAGGCGCTGTAAAAGGGGTTGGCGAAGCAGCCGTGGAAGCAATAATTAACGATAGAAAAAAAACAGGAAATTTTAAAAGTATTTTTCAATTAACTTCAAGAGTAAACTTAAGAGCTGTAAACAAAAGATGTTTAGAAAGTTTAGCTTACAGTGGTGCTTTTGATAGTTTTGAGAATACTAAGCGCTCAGATTTTTTTCATAAAGATATGGAAGGCATAAATTTGTTGGAAAAAGCAGTGAAATATGGCTTTGCAATTCAAGAAACAAAAAACGCTGCACAAATAAATATGTTTGGAGAACTAGAAGAAAGCGATGTGCCCGAACCAGTTGTTATTCCTGCTCCAAATTGGAGTAAAATTGAAACTTTAAAAAACGAAAAAGAAGTAATAGGATTTTATTTAAGTGGTCATCCACTAGATACTTTTAAGCTACAAATGGAATCTTTTTGCAAAAATAAAATTATCGATTTCAATAAAAACTTAACTGCATTCCGCGGCAAAGATGTTGTGTTTGCCGGAATAATTAGTCAGGCAGCACACCGTCAAAGCAAAAAAAATGGAAATCCTTTTGGATCAATAGTAGTAGAGGATTACGATGATTCTATTGCTTTAAATTTGTTCTCGGAGAACTATTTAAAATTTAAACATTTATTAGTGCAGGATACTTTTGTATACATCATGGCAAAAGTAAAACCAAAATATGGCGACGATACAAATTTGGACATTGAAATAATTAATATCATTTTGCTAGATGAAATTTCAGAAAAGAAAACCAAACACGTACAGGTAAGTTTAGCATTAAAGGATTTATCAGAAAGTTTAATTAATAATTTGGGGCAGCTAATTGAAAAAAATCCTGGAAAAATTCCATTACGATTTGTTATTGATGACAGCACAGATGGCATATCGGTTGAAATGTATCCTCGCAGATTCAAGGTTGATTTAAGCAATGGAATCCTCACAAAATTAAGCAACATGTCGGACATAAAAGTGAAACTAATTTCTTGATTTTAATTTGATGTTGGAATTATACTTAGAAAAAATTTCTTTGCTCTATTTCAAGAATTACTTTAGTACTGAAGTAAATTTTTCTAATCAAGTAAATATTATCTTTGGTAACAATGGCCAAGGCAAAACAAATATGCTAGATGCCATACATTACCTTTGCCTTACAAAGAGTTTTCTAAATTTTTCGGATGTTCAAAATATTCATCCCGATTCAAATTCATTTTTGATAAAAGGTGTTTTCAAAAAAAATGAAAACACAAATGAAATTGTTTGCAGCGTAGAAAAAGATCAAAAAAAAATAATTAAAAAGGACAAAAAAAATTACGAAAAATTTGCCGAACACATTGGTCAATTTCCATTGGTTGTAATTTCGCCCTTAGATTTTTTTTTAATAAACGAAGGCAGCGATTACCGCAGAAAGTTTTTAGATGGAATGCTAAGCCAGTTGTATCCAAATTATTTAGAAAATTTAGTGCAATACAATAAAATTTTACTGCAAAGAAATTCGCTACTCAAAACAAGACAAAATCTATCATCTATTGAAGGATTGTTAGATGTTTATGATTTTCAGTTGGCACAATTAGGGAATAAAATTCTTGAGGAAAGGTTAAATTTTTTAGATGAATTTATTAATCTGTGCAATAAAATATACCTGGTACTTTCTGGAAACAAAGAAATAATTGCATTAGAATACCAAAGTTCTTTCACATCTAATCAACTAGAGAATGAGTTGATTACTACTAGAAACAAAGATTTGCAAATTGGATACACTGGCATTGGCCCTCACAAAGACGACTTAAAATTTTTGTTGAACCAAATGCCAATAAAAAAATTTGCTTCTCAAGGACAACAAAAGTCATTTTTAGTTTCATTAAAACTTGCCCAATATTCCATTTTCAAAAATCATTTAAACATAAAGCCAATCCTTTTGCTCGACGATTTTCACGACAAACTAGACGCAAGCAGAGTGGGACGATTAATTGATTTGTTGAACCCTAAAGATTTTGGACAAATATTTATTACAGATACAGACGAGAAGAAACTAATTCATCATTTTGAAGGAAAAGTTAGAGATTTTAAATTATTTAACTTAGAGAACTCAACCGTAAATGAGGTATCTTTTAAAACTCTTACGTAATTTAGCACCTAATTTTAAAGCATGATATTACCAATTTTTGCATACGGGCAGCCAGTATTAAAAAAAAGAGCTGAAGAAATTACTCCGGAATATCCGGGATTATCGGAACTGATAGAAGCTATGTTCAAAACAATGTACCATGCCAATGGAGTTGGTTTGGCTGCACCACAAATAGGAAAATCTATACGTTTGTTTGTGGTTGATGCAACACCTTTTGCAGAAGATGAGCCAGAATGTAAAGATTTTGTTCAAGTGTTTATAAATCCCGAAATTATAGAACAAACCGGCGAAAAGTGGAAATTTAACGAAGGTTGCTTAAGTATTCCTGGTATTAGAGAGGACATAGACAGAAAACCAAGCATTGTAGTGCGTTACCACGACGAAAATTTTGAATATTTTGAAGAAGAATTTTCAGGCAGAATTGCAAGAGTTATTCAACACGAATACGACCACTTAGAAGGCAAATTATTTACCGATCACATTAGCTCCCTTAAAAAAACTTTGCTTAAAGGAAAGTTAAACGACATCAGCAAAGGCAGAGTAAGTGTAGATTATAAAATGAAATTTAATTTAAAATAATCTCCATTTATGAGAATTAAAATAGTTTTTACTTTACTGATTGCCTTATTTTTTTGTGCACTAATTTCTTGCAACACTTCAAGCACAAACAAAGAAGTTAGTTCAAGAGATTCTCTCTTAAATGCAATAAGTGCAAACGAAAAAGTACTTTTTTCTAATGCTTCAAGCACGCCAATTTCCAATACAAAGGCTCAAGAAACAATTGCATTGTATGAAAAATTTGCTGCAGCTTTTCCAAAAGATTCATTAACACCTAACTATTTAATGAAAGCCGCAGATATTTGCAGCAACACTAATCAAGCAGCAAAAAGTGTGGAGCTTTGTCTGAAAATTGTGGAGCAATACCCTAATTTTAAGGAGGTGCCAACTGTAATGTTTATGATGGCATTTGTAACCGAAAACAAACTAAATAATATACCAAGAGCCAAAGAGTTGTACCAAGAGTTTATTCAAAAATATCCAAACCATCCATTGGCAAAAGATGCAAAAGCCAGCATAGAAAATTTGGGTTTAAGTGACGAAGAATTGATGGCTAAGTTTCAAAAAATGAATTCTTAATGGAGAATACTATCCATCAAATTATAAATTATTTAGAATCCAAAGTCCCCCTTTCTCTCCAAGAAAGCTACGACAATTGCGGACTTTTGGTTGGAGATTCAACTAAAATAGTAAATGGCGTATTGTTGTGTTTAGATGTTACTGAAGAAATTCTGCAAGAAGCAACTCAACTAAACTGCAATTTAGTTATTGCTCATCATCCTTTTATTTTTAGTGGAATAAAAAAAATTACTGGTTCCACTGCAACCGAAAGGATATTAATTTCTGCCATTAAAAACAACATTGCTATTTATGCAGGCCATACCAATTACGACAACGTAGATTTTGGTGTAAATAAAATTATTTGCGAAAAACTGGGTTTGAAAAACACAAAAATACTAGCCCCTCAAAAAAATTCATTGTTAAAATTACAAACCTATGCTCCATCTGAACATGCCTCCACCCTAAGAAAAGCAATTTTTGAGGCAGGTGCAGGTTCCTTAGGAAATTACACCAATTGTAGTTTTAATACTCAAGGCCAAGGCACTTTTAGAGCGTCAACCGAGAGCAATCCTTTTGTTGGCGAAAAAAATCAAGATCATACAGAAAATGAAACTAAGATAGAAGTCATTTTCCCCAATTACATTCAAGCTAAAGTAGTTTCGGCTCTTCTAAAAAATCATCCCTACGAAGAAGTGGCTTACGATATTATTCCTCTCCAAAATTCGGCAACAAATACTGGCGCAGGAATGATTGGCGACCTTGAAAGTGAGATGAATGAAACAGAGTTATTAAAATTTATTTCAGAGAAATTTAATGCCCAAAGTATAAGATATACTCGATTGCTAGGAAAAAATGTAAAAAAAGTTGCTGTTTGCGGCGGTTCAGGCAGTTTCTTGCTCAACAATGCCATTGCCAAAGGTGCCGATTTTTTTATCACCGCCGATTTTAAATACCATCAGTTTTTTGACGCAGAAGGTAAAATTGTAATTGCCGACATCGGACACTTTGAAAGTGAGCAATTTACAACAGAATTATTCTTTTCTTTATTGAAAGAAAAATTTACTACATTTGCAGTCCATTTTTCAAAAATAAAAACAAACCCAATAAATTACTTTAAAGCATGAGCAAACAATCCGTTGCCGAAAAAGAAACAACAGTAGAAGAAAAACTAAAAAGTTTATTTTCTCTTCAACAAATAGATTCTTCGATAGACAAAATTAAAATAATTAGAGGAGAATTGCCTTTAGAAGTTGCTGATTTAGAAGATGAAGTGGCAGGTCTTGAAACAAGAATTTCTAAACTTACCGAAGAAGTAAAAAACCTTGATGAAGCACACGCTGACAGAAAAAATTCGATAAAAGATGCTCAAGAAGCTATTAAAAAATACACTTCTCAGCAAGACAAAGTAAGAAACAACAGAGAGTTTGACTCCTTAACCAAAGAAATTGAGTACCAAAACCTAGATATTCAGTTGTCTGAAAAGAAAATTAAAGAAATAAAAGTTTCATTGTCTAGCAAAACAGAAATTTTAAAAGAAACTGAAGCAAACTACACAGAAAGAAAAAACGATTTGGACCTTAAGAAAGCTGAGTTAAATGACATTATTTCTGAAACTCAAAAAGAAGAAGAAGTTCTAGACAAAAAAGCCAAAGATGCCGAAAAACATATTGATGCAAGATTACTCAACGCATACAAAAGAATTCGTTCAAATACAAAAAATGGATTAGGTCTTGTTTCAATAGAAAGAGATTCTTGCGGCGGATGTTTCAATAAAGTTCCAGCACAAACTCAAATAGACATCAGAGCACACAAAAAAATTATTGTTTGCGAACACTGCGGAAGAATTTTAATTGATTCATCTATTCTAGTGCCAAGTAAAAACTAAAAACAAACTCAACTTTAAATAAAACCCACTTCTTTGTGGGTTTTCTTTTTTTATGAATCAAAGTCAACTGTTAATTCATTCTCAAATTTCTGCAAAACTAGATCGCCTTGCTCAGCAGCTGTATGAAGACTTTTTTGAAATAAATAAAATCTGTTTAATTGGCATTGATGAACGTGGGTATTTGCTTGCAAAAGAATTATTAAACAGACTCAACAAAACATATCCTACATTTACTATTCAACTTTTTAAACTCAACGTAAATAAAAAAGAGTTGCATTGGGAGGATTTTACGCTTGACTCCTTTGAAATTCCAAAAAACGAAGTAATTTGCTTAGTTGATGATGTGGTGGATAGCGGCAAAACAATGTTTTATTCATTATCTTGGCTCCTTCAATTTATGCCTCAACAACTAAAAACTATTGCGCTTGTGGATAGAAATCATAGAATGTTTCCTGTTCAAACAGATTATACTGGATTAAAAGTAAGCACCACCCTAAACGAAAAAGTTTTGGTTGAATTTGAAAATAATGAATGGAACGCCTTTTTAAATTAAGAACTCAAAATAAATCAATAATTATATAAATGAATACAAAAACACTTATCGCTATTGCAACTACCGCGGCACTTTTTACATCTTGCGCAGGTAAAAAAGAGGAAACTAAACCAACAGGACCACTTGCTATAGATATAGCAAATATGGATACTACTGTAAGACCTCAAGATGATTTTTATCAATATGCAAATGGAACTTGGCTCAAGAATAATCCTGTGCCATCTACCGACAGCCGTTGGGGCAGTTTTTCGCAATTAATGGAAGACAACCTAAAAAAACTGAAGGGAATTCTAGAAGAAACAGCCAAAAAAGAAAATGCAAACGGAAGTAACGCCCAAAAAATTGGCGATTACTTTTTTACTTATATGGATTCTGTAAAGAAAAATGCAGAAGGCGTTAAACCACTTAGTCCATACTTAAAACAAGTGAATGACTTAAAATCAAATTCTGAGTTGGTAAATGTGATTACTAATTTACAGTTAAAAGGTGTTAGAGTTGCCTGGGGTTTATATGTTTCTTCTGACCCAAAAAGTAGTAATGTAAATATTGCACAAGCCAATCAAGGTGGACTTGGTTTGCCCGATAAAGAATACTATACACGTACTGACGAAGAATCTAAAAAATTGCAAGCCGATTATAAAGACCACCTTTCAAAAATGTTTCAACTGTTGGGAGATACAAAAGAAATTGCCGAAAAAAATGCAAAAGTTGTGTATGATTTCGACATAAAACTTGCAAAAGCATCTATGACAAATGTAGAGCTAAGAGACATAGAAAAACAATACAACAAATACAATTTGGCTGAGTTAGATAAAAAATACCCAAACATAAATTTCACCAATTACCTAAAAGGTTTGGGTTTGCCGGCAGCAAAAGAAGTTATTATTGGTCAGCCTGAATTTTTTAAGCAAGTAGATGCAATGATTAAAACTACAAGTCTTGAAGATTGGAAACAATACATGAGATGGAACATAATTAATTCTTATGCAGATCAGTTGAGCGATGAAGTTTCTAAACAAAATTTTGCATTCTACAATACAATACTTAGTGGCCAAAAAGAAATGAAGCCACGCTGGAAAAGGGCAATTACGGAAGTAGACAACGTATTAGGAGAAGCATTAGGCCAACTATTTGTAGAAAAATATTTTCCAGAAGATTCTAAGAAAAAAGTAAATGCAATGGTAGATAATTTAATTGCTGCTTACAGAGAAAGAATAAACGGCCTGGATTGGATGAGTGCCGAAACAAAAGTAATGGCACAAAAGAAATTAAATACCATTATCAAAAAACTTGGATTTCCAGACAAATGGAGAGATTACAGCAAACTTAGTGTTGCTAAAAACTCACACTTAGAGAATTACATTAACGCCTACACTTACGAGCTCAACAGAAATTTTGATAAATTATCTAAAACTGTAGATAAAATGGAGTGGTTCATGAGCCCTCCAACCGTTAATGCATATTACAATCCAACAACAAACGAAATTACATTCCCTGCTGGTATTATGCAGCCTCCTTTCTTTTTTGCTGATGCAGACGATGCCGTTAATTATGCTGCAATTGGAGCAGTTATTGGTCATGAGCTTACACACGGTTTTGATGACCAAGGTTCACAATTTGACGAACAAGGTAACATGAAAAATTGGTGGACAAAAGACGACCAAACAAAATTTCAAGCAAAAACAAAAATGGTGGTAGAGCAATATAATTCTTATGTTGCAATAGATTCATTGCATGTAAACGGAGAATTAACTCTTGGCGAAAACATTGCGGATTTAGGAGGAGTAAGTATTGCTTATGCGGCATTCTTAAAAACAGAGCAAGCAAAAAAAGCTGAAAAATTAGACGGTTTTACGCCTCAGCAACGTTTCTTTTTAAGTTGGGCTCAAATTTGGAGAACAAATTACACCGATGCTGCACTTAAAAAACAAGTGAACACCAACCCACATTCTCCTTCTATGTTCAGAGGCAATGGTCCTCTTACAAACTTACCAGAGTTTTACGAAGCTTTTGGAGTAAAGGAAGGCGATAAAATGTTTGTTCCTGCTGAAAAAAGGGCTAAGATTTGGTAAAATAAAATAGATGATTTATCAGAAGACCACTGAGCATTCAGTGGTCTTTTTTTTTGTGTTTGTTTGCACTATTAACAGCAAATAAAATGTAGAAGTAATGAGTGTCTAAATA
>JBAXQC010000045.1:0-24355 GCA_037131955.1 Bacteroidota bacterium | reverse complement strand
TAAGTGTGGTGAAATTTATTTTAATAGAGTCTATATCGTTTCTAATGAATGTTTGTTTTTTCAAGTAAGCATCATTTAAAAAAGCCAATCTATTGTTGGATGAAAAAGTTTTAGGTAAAACATTTAAAGTATATGCATCATTGTTTACTACTTGCCAAAGCCTAAGAGCAATTGTATCCTGTTCTGTTACTGGTTTTCTGCTTTCGATGCTTAATAAGTTGGTGCCGTTACTGGTATTTACCAATGCTAAATTTTCAGAACCGTTGGTGATTTTTCCAGCATCTTCTGTAGTAAGAATATTGTTACTATTGTTGGCATCAAATAATAATGTAGCTCCATCAAGAATTACATTTCCTCCTCTTGATGCAACGTATTTTTGTAAGATCAATCCAATTTTATTTTGTGTTGAAATGGTTAAAGGAACACTGAAAACGCTGGTAGCACTGCTACTGATGGCTTTGTCGTTTTCTTCGAACTTAACACTAGGACTTGTGCTGCTATTGTTTCTAATAAAAATGGCTTGCCCAGGTTGAATAAAATTATTGGTACCACCTACACCATTGCTTGTACCTGCTTCTGAACCTCCTCCACCTGTTCTGATCCATGTAGCATATACACCATTGATGCCCAATGTAGGATCGAAATACCAATAAGTACTTTGAATATTGGCAGTTCCGGTATTGTCTAAAACCTTACCCCAGCTTACTGGGCAAGCATATGGATTACCTATTAAACTAAATCCTGTACTACTGGAACTATTCAAGGAGTAAGAAGAATTGTAAACACTATTACTTACGCCGGAAGTTGAATAAGTTACATCACCATAAATTAATTTACCCGTTGCCCTTAATGTTGTCGCACGGTTCATGGTGGTTGGGGTAGGTACAGTATATAAATCAACATTTCTGTCTCCACGAATCAAAATTCTATAGCCTCGATAAGGGTCTAAAGGAGTTGAAGCAGTATTGGTAACTTGCGGGAAACTAGTTCCATTATAGGTAAACATAGACCCATTACCAGTTTGGGTAATATCTAATCCAGATGCCAAATCTACACCAGCACTTCCTCTAACTCCTGTAATATGTGTGCCATATCCAACTGGTGAAGTGCCGTCTTCTTGCCAATTCTGTAAAATGTGATTAGTGAAAGTATATACTGATGGAGAAAGATCGCGGTAACTTCTAAAGCCACTTGGAATAAATCTTTCAACCCTCACACCCCCAGATCCTCCATAAGAAATAGATCCAGTTACCTGATCAACCCTTGCTGTGCTGCTAATTCCTGTAGACAATAAACCCAATACATTGTTATTGGTATTGAGGCTACCAGCAGAAACTGTTAATCGGTCAACAATATTTACATTGGTTAAAAGAATTGCACCACCTGAAGCCCTATTAATCGTAAGGTTTTGCAAATAGTTATCAGTTCCTGATTGATTAAATCCGATACCAGCTATCGATCCGCTTGTGCCACCGATTGATAATTTTGATGTTGCTGAGCCAATTAATTTACCATTGGTTAAGTTAGTACTAGTTCCATTTAGGTTAAGTGTATTTCCATTTAATGATAAAAATCCAGCAGCATTATCAATATTAAGTGTTCCTAAAATGGTTAAATCACTTGCAATTGTTTTTGTACCAGTTCCACTGATGGTTAAGTTTTGGTATGGGAGAATGGGAATAGATAAGGAACCATTTGCAGAATATTCAAATGTTGAATTGGAGCCTAATGTAAAAGTTCCTGATCCAGGTGTAAATGTGCCTGAGATATTAATTAAAGCGCCAGCTGCAACATCTCTGTTTCCACCAGATGTATTTAATGTAGAATAAGTACCACTTTGAATACGTTGGTTGCCAGAAGCAGTACGTTCGTAATTAACCTGAAATGACCATGTAATACCGCTAGGGATATTATTGGTAGAACCATTTACACGTAATAATCCAGTACCAGCAGTTGAAAAAGTGCCAGCATCTGAGAGCCCACTTGTAGCTCCTGTACTACTAAATCTTAATGTACTTCCACTATTAATAGTAAGAACACCGCTAATAAAAACAATATTACTCGTAAAAGTAACTGTAGCATTATTACTTATAGTAAAATTAGCAAATGAAGCACCAGCACCATTTGTATGAGAGCCAGTGACAGTCATTTCAAAGGTAGAACCATCAATAAAATTCGTATTAGTTGCAGTTAAGATACTTGAATTTATATTAACGCTAGGTGATACACTGTGTACATATCTGCCTCCATTTTCAATCTCAAAAGTGGTGCCTGTTCCACTAGAGCTAATGAAATTAATTGGATGACTAGCAGTTAAAGTACCTCCAGTTGCAATTCTTAAAATGCCTGCATCGTCAATGCCATTATCATTAATTGTAAAAGCCGCACTTGTAGTTAAAGAACTTCCATTTCTTACTATGAAAACATCGCCAGTAGAAAAATTTGGTGGAGGGGTGCCAGAACCATCTGTGTTGTTTCCCCAGGTATTTGGATCATTCGCTGCTCCTGATGCTTTAGAATAGTAGGTATTTTGGCTATACAATACATTGCCCCAAAGCCCAATCATTATTACAATCAGGCAAATAATTTTATCCCTATTTTTAGGTAAAAAATGCATTAACTACAAAGATACCTAATTTAGGTAAAACGATGCTTTAAACCCTTTGTATACAATATAAATTAACATAATCTGTACCTAAAAGAGTACCAACTAGTTGGTAGATAACTTTCGAATGATTTTTTGTCAAAAACTTGTTGATAGGAACTGCGCTACAAATCAACTTTGTATCTTAACAACGTATATATTTGATGAGTAACATCCAATACGCTGATTCTCTTTCACTTGTGACTGAGCAGGCAGCGCTTTAACCTCAACCGTATGAACAAACATTTCATTGCATTTTGCTTGCTTGTTTTTCTACTCACAGGCTGTTTAAATACAAAAAAGTACAGAGACGAAATGCAGCTTTTTCAAAAAGGGCTGGATAGTATTGGAACTTATCAATACAAAGAGACCACCCTCAAGCCAGGAGATAATTTGATAATCAAAGTATATACACAGGCTACGAATAACCAGGAACAAGCTACCGTTTTAAATATGGGTGGATTGGGAAAAACTGAAGGAACTTATCAATTAAATCTCAAAGGGCAAATCGATTTACCAAAAATTGGATTGCAAAAAGTTGAAGGTTTAACTACAAAACAGGTAAAAGCCTTATTGATTACTAAATGGGCACCTTTTGTAAAAGATATTGGTGTAAATGTGCAATTAGAGGAAATAACGGTGAATATGATTGGGGAGTTTAGATCGCCTGGAGTAAAAAAATTTAAAAAGGAGCAAGTTACCTTGATGGATGCTTTTGCAGAAGCAGGAGGATTGAGCGATGATGGATTGCGAAATGATGTATTATTAGTTAGAGAAGAAAATGGAGACAGAAAAGTATATAAAATAGATTTCCGGGATGCCAAATTGTACAATTCACCTTTTTATCAGTTACAACAAAATGATTTAATTGTGGCAGGAATCTCAGATTCTAAATTAATACAAAGAGCATCTCAAAATTTTACTCAAAAATTTGGACCTGTATTATCAGTGTTGAGTCTATTAAATTTCGCAATAGGAATCACATTATTAATAGTTACATTAAGCAAATAGTCTTTGAATAATTATTCCCCACAAGGATTTGTAGAGCAACCTTTTGCTGCTAAAATGAGCATTAGGGAAACCTTATACCGTTACCTGATTAATTTGCCTTTGTTTATTTTAAGCATGGCGCTCTGCACTGGCGCTGCTTATATTTATTTGCGTTATTCAGATAAAGTTTATTTAGCAAGTTCTCAAATATTGGTTGGTGGTAATAGCGCTGTATCAGCCAATAATTCAGATTTAGTTTCACAAGGATTGTATGGAGTAAGAGCAATAAATATTGATAATGAATTAGAGTTACTTCGTTCTAAAAAATTATTGGAAAGAGTGGTTAAAAAAGGACAATTCAATCTCCGTTATTTTAATGTTGGCACCATTAAACAAATGGAACTCTATAATTCATCTCCTATCAAATTAAGTTATTTGGAACTATTTGATTCTTCAGCAGCATGGAATTTGAAAATCACCAATCTTTCTAATAAAGGAGGTAAATACCAATTGAATAATGAAATATCAAAACAGTTTAAATGGAATGATACTTTGAGAATATCAATTGGGAAAGTTGTAATAGCTAAAAGATATGCATCACAATTCTATGATGATCAACCACATTTAATACAGTATAATTCAGTTCAACAAGCGGCAACAGAAATAAGATCAGGTTTGTCAGTGAAAAGTTTGAGTACGAAAACCACTATTATGTCTTTGAGTTTAACAACGGCAAATCCATTTAGGGCTGCGGACATTTTGAATTTATTGGGCTATGAATTTTCGGAACAAGACGTGGAATTGAAAAAAGAAATTTCTATAAATACGTTAGCATTTATAGACGATCGATTACGTATTGTATCCAACGATTTAAAATTGATTGATAGTAGCCGTGGAAGTATGTACGAGAATCCAAGGTTTAACGATGTTACAACTGAGATGATGTATTACCAAAATAAATACGGAAATACTGAGAATAGATTGGATGATGCATTTGTAGATACTGCTGTTATTCGTTTGATTGAAGATTATGTACGCGACGATCGTAACCGATTTAAAAAAATATTTTCACCTCTTGGTATTGGTGATCCAAGTTTGGCCGCAACTATCTCAAAGTATAACGACGCCATCACAGAAAGAGACAAAGCCAATTACGAAAATCCAAACGACAATATTATCATGTCTTCAATTGAAAATAAGATTGATAATTTTAGGAATAATGTTTTGGTTAGTTTAGGTAATGTAAAAAGAGCCTTTGCTTTAAAAATTGATATTTATAACCAACGAAACAACGATTACTTAAATAAGCTTGGTTTAATTCCGGACAAAACAATGCGTGAGGCAGAGTTGAAGAAACAGAAAGAATTAAAAGAGCGATTGTATTTGTATTTATTGCAACGTAGAGAAGAAATTGCTATTGCTGCTATTTCAACAAAATCTAATTACTCATCTATTGATCCAGCCAGTTTTTCTACAGCACCTATCGAACCGAAAGAGCAGCAAATTAAAAACTTTGCTCTATTACTGGGTTTAATTATCCCAATTGCTTTTATTTATTTAATTGATTTATTGAATGACAAAATCATATCAAGAAATGATCTTTCGAATAAAACGACAATTCCGATAGTTGGTGAAATAAGCCATTTAGATGGAGGTGATGAGTTGGTGGTAAATAAAACAAGGTCAATCATAGCTGAACAGTTTAGAATTTTGCGAAGTAATTTGCAATTCATTCTTCCTGTAGTAAAAGACACCAAAGCAAAAACATTTTTAATTACCTCAACTATCAGTGGCGAGGGTAAATCTTTTATCAGCGCTAATTTGGCTGGGGTATTAGAATTAACAGGTAAAAAAGTAGCATTGTTGGAATTTGATTTACGCAAGCTCAAGAGTTTGAAAATTATTAAAAATGAAGAATTCAATAAAGGCATTACTAATTTTCTAATTGGTCAAACTGAAGATATTAATGAGTTAGCTTATACACTACCTGACTTTCCTAATTTAGATGTTTATAAAACAGGTCCACTTCCTCCCAATCCATCCGAGCTAATGATTAGCGATAGAATGGAATTATTATTTGACAAATTAAAGGAGGCCTATGATTATATTGTAATTGATTCTGCACCAGTAGGTTTGGTAAGTGATGCCTTTTCGCTAAATCAGTTTACAGATGTAACTATTTTTATTATGCGTCAACGGTTTAGTTTAAAAAAGCAAGTAGATTTTGTAAACGAGTTAAAAGATAGCGGCAAATTTAAGAATATTGTATTGGCTATTAATGATATCAATCTAAGTGGTCGCTATGGTTATTATGGATATGGTTATAGTTATGGATACCAATATAATTACGGATATGGTAACTATGGCAATTATGGTATTTATGGTAATAAATCAAGAAAAGACCCTTATTTCTCTTCAAAAACAGCTAATCCTTATTTTGATCAAAACAAAAAGAGTTTCTGGGATAAATTATGGAGGAGATAGTTACTGAAAATTTTTTTGAAGAAGAATGGTCTGAAATAATTAGTCCAGCTTCGGGCCTTTTCGATTTAAAACTCCGTGAAGTTTGGCGTTACAAAGATTTATTATTTATGTTTGTTCGTAGGGATTTTGTGTCTACCTATAAACAAACCATTCTTGGGCCTTTGTGGTTTTTTATTCAACCCTTATTAACCACATTTACTTTTATTGTGGTGTTTGGAACAATTGCTGGAATTTCTACAGATGGTGTGCCAATGATGGTATTTTATATGAGTGGTATAACACTCTGGAATTATTTTGCTGAATGTTTAAATAAAACTGCTACAGTATTTAGAGATAATGCAGGCATTTTTGGTAAAGTATATTTTCCTCGTTTGGTTATGCCCTTAAGCATTGTGGTTTCTAATTTGGTAAGATTAGGAATTCAATTGTTATTGTTCTTGAGCATTTGGCTCTATTATTTAATTATTGGAGAAAATATACATCCGAATGGCTTTTTAATATTGGTTCCATATCTAGTTTTTTTAATGGCTATTATTGGGCTAGGTGCCGGAATGCTTATTAGTGCATTAACTACCAAATACAGAGACCTAGTTTTTTTATTAAGTTTTGGTGTTCAATTATTGATGTATGCTACACCTGTTATTTATGCTATGAATAGTTTACCAACTAAATATGCATGGCTGATTAAAGCAAACCCCTTATCCGCTATTGTAGAAACATTCAGGTATGCATTTACTGGCTCTGGTGCATTCTCCTGGTATTCTTTAGGGTATAGTTCTCTCTGCGCATTAGTACTATTAGTATTAGGTACACTTGTTTTTAATAAAGTTGAAAAATCATTTATGGATACTGTATAGTGCCCAATTTATATGAGCACAGTTATTAAAGTAGAAAATTTATCTAAACAATATCGGTTAGGGGATGTTGGGACTGGAACACTCAGCCACGATCTTAAAAGATGGTGGTATAAAACTCGTGGTAAAGAAGATCCGTATTTGCAAATCGGTGAAGTAAATGATAGAAGTACAAAGGGTGAAAGCGATTATGTTTGGGCATTAAGAGACATCAATTTTGAAGTAAAAGCTGGAGAAGTATTGGGTATAATTGGCAGAAATGGTGCTGGCAAATCAACACTATTAAAAATTCTTTCTAAAACAACTACTCCCACAACAGGGTCAGTTAAGGTTAAAGGAAGAATTGCTTCTTTGTTAGAAGTGGGAACTGGCTTTCATCCGGAATTAACAGGCCGAGAAAATATTTTTTTGAATGGCGCGATTTTGGGAATGACCAAACGTGAAATACAATCTAAGTTTGATGAAATAGTAGATTTTAGTGGGGTTGAACGATATATCGATACCCCAGTAAAACGTTACAGTAGCGGCATGTATGTACGTTTGGCATTTGCTGTAGCGGCTCATTTAGAACCTGAGATTTTAATTGTAGATGAAGTATTGGCTGTGGGTGACTTAGACTTTCAGAAAAAGGCACTAGGCAAAATGAAGAATGTAAGTGAAGTTGCAGGAAGGACTGTTTTATTTGTTAGTCATAATATGCCTTCAGTTAGAAATCTTTGTACAAAAGGGATTATGCTTTTGAATGGAAAAATTGATTTTTTGGGTAATTCTGATCAAGTCGTTGATTACTACATCAATAATATGATTGAATTTAATACAAAATTTGCTATTGATTTGCATGATGAGTTTAGATTATTTAATCACAATAGAAATATTGAATTTAATTATATTGAATTTTTAAACCCTCAAATAGGAAACCAATATGCAGTTGATGATCCTATAAGTTTTTTTATTTTGTTAAAAGGTAATAAGTCAATATCTCAATTCAGGATTGCCGTTGGCATTAGTACAATCGAAGAAACAACAGTAGGTGTATTTTTTAGTGAAAGTAAATTTGAAATAAACGAAGGAGAGGTTAAAATGTTAAAAATTACATTTAATAATCATCAACTCGCAAAAGGGCAGTATTATTTTGATTTCTCAGTTGGAATAGGGAATGAAATTACAGGATTTCAGGATTTCGATCATGTTACAAAAACATTATTTTTTGAAATTGCATTCGCAAATAATAGCAAAAGTGAAATGATAACTGTTTGGGATAGGAATTGGGGTAAAATTAATTTCCGTGATGTACAGATTTCTTATTAAAATTTAATAATCAGATTATTTAAGTGTACACAATTTTGGGAGCTGGCTTGTCAGGAATTAGTGCTTCTTTTCATCTTGGTCATGAAGATTGCATTGTATATGAAAAGAATGCATTTGTTGGAGGTCATATTTATTCAGAGAAAATAAATGGATTTACTTGGGATGAAGGTCCCCATGTTTCTTTCACAAAAAATGAATATGTAAAAAACCTATTTGCAGAAAATACTGATCATGAATATTCGGAATATCCAGTTGAAACAGCAAGTTATTATCATGGAATCTGGATACCACATCCCGCGCAATCAAATTTATTTGTACTTCCTCACCCATTAAAAGAGAAATGTTTTAATGATTTTCTAGTAGCAAGAGAAAAATTTAATAATGATTTTTCACCAAGAAATTATGCTGAATGGTTAAAAGCGGCCTTCGGCGAAACATTTTACAATACATTTCCTAGAGCATACACTTTGAAATATTGGACAGTTGATCCTGCTTTACTAACCTCAGATTGGGTAGGAGAACGTGTTTTTTACCCAGATATAGAAGATGTTAGAAGTGGGTATCTTAAATCACCCGAAAAACAAACACACTATATAAGTAAAGTTCGGTATCCAATTAAGGGGGGGTATTATTCATATACTAATAAGATAAGAAATGGAATGAATGTTCATATTAATAAAAATATGGAATCAATTTCATTTAAAAATAAAGAGATTTGCTTTAATGATGGTTCATCAGTTGAGTATGAAAAATTAATAATTACAATTCCATTACCAGAACTAATATCTCAAAGCGACGCCCCAATAAGCGTAAAAGAATCAGCTTTACAATTGTCTTGTTCATCAGTTTTATTGATTAATATAACTGCAAACCATCCTACTTCATTAAAATACAACTGGATGTACGTATATGATTTAGATAAATACTGTACTCGAATAAATTGTACCGAATTACTTTCACCTGAAAATGCCCCGGAAGGCCATACAGGAATTCAGGTCGAAGTTTATTTTTCAAAATACAAGCCAATCACAGAGCCTATTGATTCCATTGTTCAAAAAGTAACTTTGGAACTTATTGAAATGGGGATTTTGCAAGACAGCTCAAAAATAACGAGTATGCATACCAAATTTGTTAAGTGGGCGAATGTTATTTTTGATCATCAAAGAAAAGCCGCCCTTAATCATATTCTTGACTATCTTTCCAATTTTGGTTTAGAAAGAAATGAACAGGATTTAAATCCTATGACTAATTGGGATAATTTTAAATCTTCTTGTACAACACAACTTCAATTGGCAGGAAGATTTGCCGAATGGAAATATTACTGGACAGATGATTGTATTATGAGAGGGAAAAGTCTTAAAGGATAAAGTGAAAAAGGGCAGAGTTTCTATTATTATACCTACTTATAATAGATCATTTTACCTAAAAGAAAGTATAGAAAGTATTCTAAATCAAGATTATAATGACATTGAAATTATAATCTCCGATAATAATTCCACAGATGATACTGGAATCGTTGTTCAAAACTTCAAAGACGAAAGAATTTTATATTTTAAAAACCAAATCAACCTTGGAGTAGTTGCAAATCATAATTTAGCCATCGAGAAATGTACAGGAGAGTTTATACATATTTTTAGCGACGATGATATTATGCTAGAAAGATGTATAAGCGAAAAAGTGAAAATCTTAAACAAGTATAGCTCAGTTGGACTTGTTCATAGTTCAGTAAGAACTATTAATGAGTATGGAATAATTACAAAAAATTATCATTGGGGTATAGATATATTAGGAAATGATAAGTTTCTTAGGAAATCTGAATTGCAAGAAAGAAATTCAATTTCTGATTTTCTTTTTAATAATTGGAATATAGTATGTATGCCATCTGTGTTAGTAAGAAGAAATGTCATAGATGAAATAGGCATGTTTAATGTTCGTCTTAAATATTTATGTGATTGGGATTTATGGTTGAGAATTGCTACCAAATCATCTTTTTACTATTTAAATCAAACCTTGGTTAGCTACAGGCAGCATGATTCAAATATTTTTAAAGAAAATAATTCAGTCAATTCTTTAATTGAGTTATTTGAAATGAAAAAAGCATTAATTCCTAAATACAATTTTATTTATAAATTCAAGATGCTATTAGATTCTAAGGCGCAAATAGAAAGATATTTAGGCCGCTTTGATAGAGTTGTATTTCTTAAAATATTTTTCAAAATATTTTTTTGGCCAATACCTTTCCTTAATTTTTAAATAGATGTTTTAGTGTTTTCTATGAAAAGATTTAAGAGTCTTCATAATGGATTCCCTCGCCAAGCTTAATTTTAAATGATCTAAAAAATATTTAAATAAAATAATTTTAGTTTATGAAGTTGGCATTTATATCATTGATGGAAGGATTTGCTTGGGGCGGTAGCGAAGAGTTATGGTCAAAGGTTGCTAATGAAGCTTTACAAAACAATAATAAGGTTATTATTAATGTTTTGGAATGGCCCGAAATTCACCCTAAACATAAGATGCTGATAAATAAAGGAGCTCAGTTTTATTTTCGAAAAAAAATTCATTCAAATAATTTTATTTTAAAAGTCGTTTCAAAAATATTTCCTTTTATTTCTTTTAAAAAGAAAGATACTGTTTGGAATTGGATCGAAAATGAAAAACCAGACTCTATATGTATTAGTATGGGCGGCCCATACGACTGTATTTATCATCCAGGACTAATGTATTTAATACAAAACCTAAATATACCTTACTTTATTATTCAGCAATTTAATTTTGAAAATTCTGTATTGAATAATCAACATCGAAAGGCAGCAAAGAAAATTTTTGAAGATTGTAGAAAAATCTTTTTTGTTTCTAATAGAAATATGGAAACAGTAAAAAGAAACATAGTTTCCAAACTTGAAAATTTTGAAATAGTATCTAATCCAATTAATCTCAAAAATTCAGAAATTGAACCATATCCTTCAGTTAATGATAATTTCAATTTTGCTGTAGTAGCGCGTCTTGATGTTTATTATAAAGGACAAGATATGCTAATTCAGACTTTAGCATCAGAGGTTTGGAAAAATAGAAACTGGATACTAAATTTTTATGGAAGTGGGCCTGATATTGACTATTTAGAAGAGCTAATTTTATTTTACGGTTTAGAAAAAAAAGTATTTCTTAAAGGAAGTTCTGATGATATAAGAGAAGTTTGGAAATCTAATCATTTATTAATTTTACCATCCTTTGCTGAGGGCACCCCATTAGCTTTAATTGAAGCTATGCATTGCGGTAGAACTGCAGTAGTTACTAATGTTGGAGGGAATGCAGAATTAATTGATGATAATGTTAATGGATTTATAGCTGAATCAAATAATATAAAATATTTGAATCATGCTTTAAACAGGGCTTGGGATCGAAGAATTGAGTGGGCTGATCTTGGGATTTTAGCAAGAAATAAAGTGTTAAAAAAAGTTGATCTTAACTCTCATCGAAAAATCTATTTAGAATTGTCAGGAGCATGAATGGCTTTTCAATAATTATTTGTTGTTATAATAGTGAATCTCGAATTCTATCCACTTTACAAGCTCTTTCTGAATTAGAAATACCCTCGGAATTTCAAATAGAATTAATTCTAGTTGATAATAATTGTACAGACAATACTGTAATGCTAGCGTCAGAATTTTGGATTAAAATTAATTCAAAATTTAACTTAATTGTTGTTACGGAAAAAAATCCAGGATTATCAGCTGCTAGAGTTTGTGGTGCTAAAATTGCAAAATACAAGTATTTGGTATTTTGTGATGATGATAATTGGATTAATAAAGACTACTTGATGGTTGCATATAATTTGCTTGAAAGAAGAAATGACATTGGTGTACTAGGAGGGCAAAGTGTAGCTGTTACTGACAATGATATATATTTTCCAGATTGGTTTGAAAATGAAAAAAGCTCTTATGCAGTTGGAAAGCAACTGCAATTTTCGGGTGATGCCTCATTTAGAAAATATTTATGGGGCAGCGGAATGATAATTCGACAATCTATATTTAAAATGATATTTGATGCAGGTTTATCTTTGTTAACTGATAGAAAAGGAAGTGAATTAGATTCTGGTGGTGATAGCGAAATATGTTCTAGGGTTTTATTAAAAGGATTTACGCTTTATTATGATGAAAGACTTTTTTTTAAACATTATATATCTCCTTCTCGTTTAACTAAAACATATTTGATACGATTAACAGAAGGGCATCAAAGAGCGTATAAAATTTTAGAATGTTATTGGAATTATATCGATTATTGTAGTAAAAGATTTGATATTAGGTTTCGTGTTGGTGTAATTAATATTCTTCGACTAATAAAATTTCTTATAATTAATCATTCTGTAAATAAACTTATATTAGAGAGAATTCTATTGAGTTATAAGTTATTTGGTCTAATAAGTAATACTAATTATAAAAAGATCAACCAGATTGCTCTTGATCTTAAATCATTATGAATTATCCAAAAATCACAGTTGTTACACCAAATTTTAATCAAGTTAATTTTATTGAAAAAACGATTCAATCTGTTTTAAATCAAAAGTATCCAAATTTAGAATATATCATAATTGATGGAGGCAGTACTGATGGATCTATTGAAGTAATACAGAAGTATAGTAAACAACTTTTTTATTGGGTTAGCGAAAAGGATAGTGGTATGTATCATGCAATTCAAAAGGGTTTTGACAAAAGTTCGGGCGAAATAATGACATATATTAACTCTGATGATATCCTTCAAGCTCATTCATTGTTTACTGTTGCTGAGCTATTCATTGATCATCCAGAATTAAACTGGATTAACGGTTTCCCAAATCAAATTGATGAATATAATAGAATGATTTGGTTTGGCGGTTTGCCAAATTGGACAAAATATCATTATTTGAATATGCAATATAAGTATATACAACAGGAGGGTTGTTTTTGGAACAGAAAACTTTGGAATGAATCTGGCGGATATATATCAACAAAGTATAAGTTTGCTTCTGATCTTGAATTATGGAGTCGGTTCTTTCAATTTTCAAATTTGTATTTTGTGCCTGTTGCGCTAGGTAGTTTTCGATTAAGAAGTCTAAATCAAAAAACTATTGAGCATTTGGATAAATATAATGACGAAGCAGAAGATATTTTAAAAAAATTTCAAATAAATGCCTCCTACGACGACAAACTTTTGATTAAAAAATATAATTCAATTCCTGGAAAATTATTCAGGAGGTTAAAAAGTAAAGTACTTTTTCAAACCTTTGGTTATATAGATATTTATCAATTACTTTCTAAAACTGATTGGGTATTTCATTTTGATAGAACACTTCAAAAATTCAAGCTCAATAAAATACTTAAATGACATTATTATCTATAATTACCATTAATTATCAAAATAAGCTAGGTCTTGAAAAAACTATTAATTCTGTAATCTCTCAAACTAACAAACAATTTGAATATATCATTATCGATGGTGGTAGTTCTGACGGCTCTTTAGAAACAATAAATAATTACAAAAGTTATTTAAAATATTGGGAGAGTCAAAAAGATGATGGAATTTATTCTGCTATGAATAAAGGATGGAAAAAAGCCAGTGGTCAGTATTGTCTTTTTTTAAATTCTGGTGATTACTTATACAATGAAAACGTATTGGATGAGGTTATAAAATGTATTGATAATTGTCCTGCTGATATTGTTTATGGAAGTTTATTTGCATTTGATGAAAATAGAAGTTTTATTTCCACTTTTACAGAACCGATTTCACTTTATTATTTCCAACACTCATTTATCCCACACCCAGCTACATTTATAAAAAAATCTTTATTGGAGAACCTGAATGGATTTTATGAGCACTATTCTGTTATTTCAGACTGGGCTTTTTTTGTTCGATGTTTTTTAAATAATGCAAACTTTCAACAGGTAGATATCATAACAACTTCCTTTTATATGAATGGAAGCTCATCAAATATTGAAGTTGCTATGAAAGATAAAGAGGCGCTATTTAATAATGAGTTCAAGTTTTTAAAACAAGATTTCAAAAATCTTGAAAGGTTAAGACATTTTGATACTTCAATAATTACTAGAATAGCAAGAAAAGTATCGAGTTTAAAAATCAAGTATTTTAGATAGTGGTTTGTATAAAAAGTAAATAATTTGAAAAAAATTTTAATAACAGGATCATCTGGATTAGTTGGTTCGGAAGTATGTGAACACTTTGCATCATTGGGATATAAGGTTCATGGTCTTGATAATAATCAAAGAGCAGTCTTTTTTGGTTCGTCTGGAGACACACGATGGAATCAAAAGCGGCTAGAAAACTCCATTAAATTTTTCACTCATCATGAATTAGATATTCGGGATAGAGATGGTATACTAGGATTAATTAAAAAAATCAAACCAGACGTAATTGTACATGCTGCAGCTCAACCCAGTCATGATAAAGCAGCTGATATACCATTTGATGATTTTGAAACCAATGCAGTTGGTACTTTAAATTTGCTCGAAGCAGCTCGTAAGTTTTGCCCAGAATCGCCCTTTATTTTTATGAGTACAAATAAAGTATATGGAGACGCTCCTAATCATATTTTATTAAAGGAACTTAAAACAAGGTGGGACTATGCAGATATTTTGTTTGCAAATGGAATAAATGAAACTTTTTCGATTGATCAGTCCAAACATTCACTTTTTGGAGCTTCAAAAGTTGCAGCTGACATAATGGTACAAGAATACGGTAGGTATTTTAATATGCCCACTGTTTGTTTAAGAGGCGGATGCCTAACTGGCCCAAACCATAGCGGAGTAGAATTACACGGCTTTTTAAGTTATTTGGTAAAATGCAATATAGAATCTAAGAAATACTGTATTTATGGATATAAGGGAAAGCAAGTTCGTGATAATATACATGCTTATGATATTGTTAGATTTATGGAATTTTTTGTATCAAATCCGAAGAATGGTGAGGTTTATAATTTAGGAGGTGGTAAAAAAAATACCTGTTCTATTTTAGAGGCTTTTGAGATTACTGAGCGTTTTACTGGAATTAAACAAGTGTATGAATATGTTGAGCAAAATAGAATTGGAGATCATATTTGTTATTATAGTGATTTAAGTAAAATGAGAGCTCATTTCCCCCAATGGGATATTTCAATAGGTATTAATGATACCATTGAACAAATTGTAAATGCATGGAAAAGTAGGCGAAGTGTTAATTAGTTTCCTAATACCTACATTCAATAGGCCAGAAAAAACTTTAAGAGCTATTAAATCGGCTCTTAACCAGACTTATAAAAATATTGAGGTTATTGTAACTGATAATTCAGAAAATGAAGATACTTTTTTACTTATCAAAAAGTCAATCAATGACCCTCGTTTATTTTATTACCATAATAAAACAAATATTGGCTTACTCAACAATTGGAAGAAGGCCTTTTCATATTCAAATGGCGAACTGGTTAAAATTTTATTTTCTGATGACTGGGTGGACGAACACTTTTGCGAGCAATTAGTAAAATACTTTATCGAGAATGAGAATGTAAATCTTGCTTTTTCTGGAGTAATTTATAAAGGAGAAGATCATGATGAATTATTATATAAGCCTAGTTCAATAACTCATTTTAATCTTAGCTCATATTTTAAACAGTTGGTATTGCATCATAATCTTTCGCTTTCTCCTGGGAATTGTATTTTTAGAAAGAATGCTATTTCATTTAGAAATTTTTATTTTAATGCTGAAATAAATAAAACTATTAATGAAACTGGGGCTGGAGCAGATATATTATTAATATTATCTAGTTTACAACCTGTCAATTCTATAGGTATTGGCTTGCCATTTATTTCATCTTTTTTTGAAGGCAAAGATGATTCTATCACTCTAAATAGGTGGAATCAAATTTCTGCTATTTACAATCAGGTATTGTATTTCTTTTTGGAAGAGATCGAAATTTCAGATAAGGAAGTATTATTAAGGAAATTGAATGATAGAATTATGCTAAAAAATTTTAATTATCCGCTTTTGTATAAGGTATTTAATAAGATTGAATCTATTTCTAGAAAAATTAAATTTATTTTCTCGCATTGAAAATACTTATTACTGGCGCTGCGGGCTTTGTAGGTTGTAAGATTGTTGAATACCTAAGGTCTTCTGATAAATCGGTAGAACTATTTGGTATTGATAATCTTAGCAGAAAAGGAAGTGAATCTCATATTGGACAACTTGAAAAACTTGGTTGTACTTTTTTCAAAGGAGACATTAGTATTCAGTCGGATATTATGGCTTTACCCAAAGTCAACTGGGTTATTGATTGTGCAGCAGAGCCTTCGGTTTTAGCTGGCTTGGATGGCGGAAGTCTTAATTTAATTAATAATAATCTAACTGGCACTTTTTACCTACTAGAAAAATGCAAACAAGACAATGCTGGATTTATTATGCTAAGTACTAGTAGGGTATATAGTATTAATGTATTAAATAGTGTTCCATTTTGTTCAAATGGCAAAAGTTTTGAAATTCCAACATCTGGTAATTTACCTATTGGATTCTCTGAGAAAGGAGTTGCAGAACATTTTAGTACATCGGCTCCTATTTCTTTATATGGTGCTACTAAATTAGCCAGTGAAGTTTTAGCTTTAGAGTATCATTATAGTTTTGGCTTTCCTGTTTGGATTAATCGTTGTGGAGTTATTGCAGGTCCAGGACAATTTGGTAAAATAGATCAAGGAATTTTTTCTTATTGGGTTTATCAATATTTGTTAAACAAGCCACTTTCGTATATTGGTTTTGGGGGCACAGGATTACAAGCTAGAGATTTGATACACCCGTGTGATATTTATAATATAATAAATCTTCAAATTAATGCACCTGTTGACAATTCTCCACGGATAATTAATTTGGGAGGTGGAGTTCAGAATACATTGAGCTTGTTTGAATTAAATGTTTTTTGTGACACTCATATTCAAACAAATAAAACCATTGGCTCTGTTCCTGAAAATAGAATATTTGACATTCCTTATTACTCCACTGATTTTTCTTTAGCCCATTCTTATTGGAATTGGGAACCATCTGTTTCCGCTCATGAAATTTTAGATCAAATTTTAGTCTATGGGCGAAATAACCTTGATCATATTTCCCGAATTAATTAAGTGAAAATAGCATTCTTTGTACAATACTGTCATGAAGCTGGAACTTATTTCCGTTGGCATAATCTAGCGAAAGGCTTAGTGTTGAATGGGCATGAAGTTCACGTTTATGCCGGTGACTTTAACTATAAGGCGAGAAAAAGGAATGAAATTAGGGATGGCGTTGAATATAGAATTACACCTTCATTAATTACAAGTAGAATTTTTGGAAATCCATCTGATCCCGTAAGCGGTTTGTATCGATTGTTTCAGAAGGTAGATAATGACTATGACGCATATCACTTATTTCAACCATTCCTTCAGGCTTATTTACCATGGTATTTTTTGAAGACTAGAAGGAAAGCAAAGTTTTTTTATGATTGGGATGATTTGTGGACTGGGGGACTTTTTAAAACTCCACATTCGTTAAGGGATTGGTACACTTTTAAGTTAGTCGCTTTATTAGAGCGAAAAATTCCAAAACAAGCAATTTCAACTACAGTTTGTTCTGAATATTTAAAAAATAAACTCCCTCAATCTTCTAATAAAAACATTATTTATAATGGATTTTGGCCAAATATAGACGATGAAAAAATTGATGTTGGTACAATATTTATAAAAGAATCCAATACTTTTTATTTAGGTTATATTGGTAAAACAGCTGCCGAATTAGATTGGATTATTGATGCCGCAAAATTAGTACTTCAAAAATACAGAAAAGTCAAATTTATCATTGTTGGACCAGCAAAAACACAAATAATTGAATCTGGGTTATTATCTGTTCCAAATATGCAGTACCTAGGTGAGGTTAGCGCGAAGGAAGCAAAATTTATCGCATCATTAATTGATATCGGATTGTTGCCTTTAGAAGATTCTATTTTTAATAAAAGTAGATTCCCTATAAAGTTTTTTGATTACTTATCTTCAGGAACTCCTGTGTATTATTCTAGTGTTGGAGAATTAAAATCAATTGGCGAAAAATTAAATTTTGTTTATGACGGTGGTAATACAAAAAAAGATTGGGTAGATGGACTTCTTCGATTAATTGAAGATAAAGCTGGTAAAGGAAAACCAAATTTTGATATTGAGCAATTGAATGCAGTTTATTCTTGGCTAGCAATTGCAAATCAACTTGAAAAAATTTACCAAAATTAATGTTGAGAAAAAAACAACTTTTTTTGATTTGTACTGGATTGGGTATCGTTCAGCGAGGTTTTGAAACTTATATGTCTGACTTAAGTGATAAACTACAAACAACAAATGCACTATTTACAACTAAACTATATACTGGTGGTAACTATTACAGTTCTTTTAATAATTCCAAAAAATTATTTTGCATTTCAAGAACAAATCGCTTTTGTATTCAATTAATTGGGAAGAATAACACAGCTGAACTCGAGCTAATCAGTTTTTTTTTTAGTTTATTAGTGGAAATATTATTTAAAAAGCCAAATGCAATCTATTTGGGAGAATATAAATTGTATTGTTATTTATTCAAAATTAGAAAATTATTAAACTTAGATTATTCTTTGGTATTATATACTGGTGGTCAAGTAAGCCCTGGTTTATATAATATTAAAAAAGATTTTGTACATCATATTACAGATGTGTATTATAATGATTTGGTTAAAAAAGGATATCCTAAAGCTAGACAGTTCGTTTTACCTCATTTTGTAACAATTAATTATAAACCTACTTCAATTGATAAATGTATTTATGAAGCAAAATCGATTGGAAAAAAAATTATTATTAGTGTTGGTGTGATAGATGAATCTATAAAAAGAATGGGTTTTTTTGTGAAAATTTTGTCTCATCAACCAAATATTTATTTCCCAGTTTTATTAGGAGAGAGTTCAAATGAAACTCCTGGTATTATTACTGCTTTAGATTCTAGTTTTGGTAAGGGCAATTATTTTGTAGATAGGGTTAACAGAAGCACTCTCTACTCCTATCTAAATGAATCTGATGTTTTTGTTTTGCTCTCCAAAAAAGAATCTTTTGGCTTAGCTGCGTTAGAAGCAATTTCTGTTGGATTGCCAGTAATTTGTTGTGATTTTTACGAATCACGCTATGTATTAAAGAATAGCGCATCGCTCATAGATTGTAATAATATAGATGAAATTCGAAATAAATTGAAGGATACATTGGATCATCCATTATCTCTTTTAGAAAAACAAGAACGTATAAATTTTGTTAAGGAGAATTATATTTGGGATGTACTCGAGAAAGCGTATTTAAACATGTTTAATACTGCTGTTCAAAACAATTAAAACTTAATATGCTATCATTATTCAAGAGAAATATTCCTGATTTTATTAAAGCGCCAATAAATAATATAAGAAATAGCATGCGTTGGAAAAGACAGTTTAATGAAATTATTAATTTTTATGATAATAAAAAGAATCTTAATAGTGATGAAGAGGAAGTCATACATTATTTAAAAAAGGCTGGTGGGTTAGTAGTTTTTCCTTATGATTACACAACTAGTTGGGATTATCTTTCTGTAAAAGTTTATTTTGATGAATCAATTGGACTTAGTTATGTTTTACATAACACACATAGACTTTACTTTAGAAGAAATATGACTGAAGTAGAAATCAAAGGGGTGTATTTTGGTCTGCTTAATGAACAAAATAAAAAATCGCCACATTTATATTTAACAGAAGATTTTTCTGTTGATGAAGGCTCAATTATTGTTGATATCGGTGCAGCAGAAGGTATTTTCACTTTAAGTGTAATTGAAAAAATAAAACAAGCATATTTATTTGAAACTGAAGATACTTGGATAGAGGCCCTAAATTATACTTTTAAGCCATGGGCAGATAAAATTCAAATTATTAATAAATTTGTAAGTGATGAAGATAGAGGAGATCAAATAACTTTAGACAACTTTTTTAAGGATACTGAAATAAATTTCATAAAAGCTGATGTAGAAGGAGCCGAATCCAAAGTACTAGCTGGAGCCAATCTGATTCTGAGTCGTAACAATAATATCAAAATTGCAATTACTACATATCATAAACAATTTGATTTTGAAGAATTTGCTGAATTATTAGGTAACAAGTATGGATTTTCTGTGCAGCATTCAAATGGCTATATGCTTTTTTATATTACAAATAATCTTCGCCCTCCGTACTTAAGAAGAGGGATACTGAGAGCATCTAAGTCACTTTCTTAATGATACGAATATTAGTTCTAAATAATTATTCCATTTGCCGGGTATTAATAGAATACGAAAAAGAGAAAAAACCATCTCATCATTTATACGGGATTGTAGAATTAAAAAAAATGGGATATTCTATAATTATAAGTGATCCTAATAATCGATCTTTCTTATATAAGTTTAGTAATATATTAAGACGGATACCTTTGTTTTATGTTGGCAATTTACAACAACAATTTGAGGCTATTTTAAGTTATAAAAACTACGACTTAGTTTATGCTCCCTGCCAAGACACAACAATATTTTTAGGTGTTTTGTCCTATTTTAAATTATTTAGAAAGCCTATTATTGCTTTGGCTCATCATCCAATGTTAAGAGGCCAACTCGCTAATTTTAGAAAGTATTCTTTATTTTTTTCTATCAATGGACATTATCAATTTCTATCTCTATCTAAAATAGTAGAGACTCAATTAAATTATATAGCAAAAAAGGATATTTCTCAAGAAATGTTTTGGGGACCTGATCTAAATTACTATAACAAAGTAAATACTGAAATACAAAAACCTATTAAAATTTACGATATTATTTCAGTGGGTAGAACAGGCAGGGACTACCATACTTTAATCAAAGCTTTTAATAATACCTCAATAAAAGTTTGTATTTATTGTAGTGATGAATTAAAAAAGTTACTACCACCATTTTACACTGATAATATTACTATTAAATGGTTGCAATCTCAGGAGGCACTTGATTATATAGAACTAATTGGAATGTATTTATCTGCTAAAATTTTAGCGATTCCGATGCATGATGAAGACAGCTTATGTGGATTAACCAGTTTAACTGATTCTATAGCCTTAGGCATGCCAACAATCATAACTAGAAACAAGTATATTAACATTGATCCTGAATTAAATCATTTTGGCATATGGGTTGATGCGTATGACGTAAATGCTTGGAAGGCGGCGGCGGATAAAATTTTAAATGATACAAATTTATTTGAAGCAATGAGTAAAAATGCAAAACAAATTGCTTCAACTACCTTTAATATTAATCTATTCAGTAGTTCATTAATTAAAATAATTGATAATAATTAAATCAAAACATAAGAATTGCTTTTTTCAATAATTATTCCTACTTGTAATAGAAATGAACAATTAGGAAAATGCTTGTCATTATTAATAAACCAAGTAGTAATTTCTGATTACGAAATAATTGTTACAGATGATAGTACAGATGATATTGCAAAACAATTCATTAAAAAAAAATATTCATTCGTCAATTGGGTTTCAGGACCCAAAAAAGGTCCAGCTGCCAATCGAAATAATGGGGCAAAACATGCTAGAGGGGAGTGGTTGTTATTTTTAGATGACGATATTATACCGGCAAATAATTTATTAGAAAGTTATTATTACGCTATTCGAAGTTTTGATGGAGTATTTGCTTTTGAGGGTGCTATAATACCCGATAATGAAAAACTGTTAAAGTTGGATATGTCAGAATGCCCTATAAATTTGCATGGAGGTTGTTTTTGGAGTGCAAATATTTGCATCAGGCGTGATGTATTTTTTGAATTAGATGGTTTTGATGAACAATTTAAATTTGCTGCACAGGAGGATCAAGACTTTTTTATTCGATTTATAAAAAAGTATAAATATGAATTTGTAGTTAAAGCTTTTGTTATTCACCCAGTTAGATTTATTTCTTTTCGGAATAAGCTTTTTGGAATTAAAAAAGGAATTACTAATTGGTATTTGTTAGAGACAAAGCACAATTATCAATCTATTGGAAGAGTACTTAAAACATCCATTTATTTGATTTATTCCCATTTAAGAGGCTGTTATAAAAATTTGCTTTCACTTAAATTCAAATCAACACTTTTTTCATTCATTTGGATATTTGTGGGTATGCCAATATATTTATATTTAGTTGTTCAGTTCAGCTATCATGTTAAATTTAATAAAAAAAATGAGTAAAATCTGTGTACATATACCCACCCATTCTTTCACTCAATCTTTTGTTAAGTGTTTGGAAAGTGTAATGGATTTGGATGAAATAATTATTCAAGATAATTCTGGAGGTGAGCATATAAAAAATTACATTGATAAATTAGCTAGTGGAAAAATTAAATATTTCGAATCCGAAATTGTTGATATCAGAGAGCGACTTTTTCATTTTAAGAATTTTAGTAATTGTGAATACATTCTTTGGGTACATACAGATGAAGAGTATAACCCTGAGATAATACACGAATTGTATGAAAAAATAAGTTTGTACCCTAATCTTAAAGGATTTAAAATCTTTCACCAATCTATAGATTTTGGAGAGAGCCTCGGAATGTGGCCTGAACCTCAATTAAGATTATTTAAAAAAGAAGGGTTTATTTTTAATGGTAATAATATTCATGATATGCCAGAGGTTGAAGGAGAAATTGGGGTCATAAAAAATACTTATACTCATTATGCAAATTATATTCTCGGCACATCAATTGTTAAAAATGTTAAGTATGAATATTTAAATGCTGATAAGTTAACGGATATTGAATTACATGATCAATCTTTTGACAATAAAAATTCATTATGGAGGTTCCTGTTTTTTGTAAAGCTTTTTGTTCGTATTAATTTTCAATTTTTTAAAATTATTTTCTCATTCAGTAAGCCACCCACTTATGCTAATACTTGTATTTGGGTGAATCAAATTATTGTACTCTTTTGTAAAAGACTTATACCAACAGATCAATTGCGAATTCGCACAGGTCAGATTCCAAATGATACTCGTGGGTACTTGTAATTTGCATTTGATTTAGTAACTTAATATTTAATCAACAGATTTATGAAAGTAGTTATACTAGCAGGAGGATTTGGAACTCGTTTGAGCGAAGAAACCATTTTGAAACCAAAGCCCATGATAGATATTGGGGATAAGCCAATACTTTGGCATATCATGAAATTGTATTCAACATATGGATTCAATGAGTTTGTTATTTGCTTGGGATATAAAGGGTATTTTATAAAAGAGTATTTTACCAATTATTTTTTGCATCAATCCGATGTTACCATAAATCTAGCTGATAATTCAATTGAAACACACCATTCTAATGCAGAGCCATGGAAAATTACACTTGTTGATACCGGTAAAGAGACGATGACTGGAGGAAGAATTAAGCGCATACAATCACATATTGGCAACAATCCTTTTTTGTTAACTTATGGAGATGGAATCGGTGATGTTAATATAAAAGATTTGGTAACATTTCATAAATCAAATAATAAATATTTGACTGTAACTGCAGTGCAACCTTCAGGTAGATTTGGGGCATTAAATATTAATGATAAAGAAGAAGTGACTTCTTTTTTAGAAAAGCCAAAAGGCGATGGTGCTTGGATAAATGGAGGTTTCTTTGTTTGTGAACCTGAAGTTTTTAATTATATAGATGGCGATAGTACTTTATGGGAGCGTGATCCTATGGAACAAATTGCTAAAGAAAATAAGATGGTGGCGTTTAAGCATAAAGGATTTTGGAAACCTATGGACACATTAAGAGATAAGGTTGAATTAGAAGCAGAATGGAATACAGGAAAAGCTCCTTGGAAAATTTGGTAAAAAAATTTTATGTTAAAGAATATTCAGTCTTTTTATAAAGATAAAAAAGTATTTCTTACTGGGCATACTGGCTTTAAGGGATCTTGGTTGCTTTATTGGTTAAACAGTATGGGGGCAACGGTCATGGGTTACTCATTAAATCCTTTAACTGATCAAGACTTGTACAACAAAATAAATGGAGATGAATTGTGTAATT
>JBAXQC010000044.1:0-25284 GCA_037131955.1 Bacteroidota bacterium | reverse complement strand
GCAGTAATAGTAAGTGTCCATTTATGTTTTCCTTTTCCGGTAACTGAGCCTGAACCGCTCAATTGTTGACCACTAACAGTACTACCTGAAATCGTAAAATTGCCTTCTTCTATAGGTTTGTAGCTAGTTGTAGAACCAGATTCTATTCTACCGTAACTTGTTCCTCTTACAGAAACGTCTGTGAATGCCTCAATATAAGAGTTTTTAACCCTTACAGTGTGTTCTGTTTTAAGGCAAGACGTAAATAAAAAACTAGTGATTACAAGCACTAAAATTTGAGACAAATAACTTTATTTCATAATAATTGGTTTTGTTAAACAAAGTAAAGAAAATTTTAACTAGATAAAAAAACTAACTTTAATTTTTGTACGTTAAACATATTATTTGATTTATTCAGTAAAATAAAAAACATAAAAAATCCCTTTTAATTTATTTCTAAACCATAAAAAATTTGACAAAACCCTGCCGTTAATAAAGTTGGGTATTAAAATATCTTTCAATGCATTGGTTGCAAATTTTTGTTATTATAATTGGAATGTACTTGTTGCTTTGTTTATACAAGAGGTTTTTCATTAAAAAAAAGCTGGTTCTAAAGCATAAATTGGTTATTTGTTAAACTCTCAATCCAATGATCAAAATATCATCCACTTGTTCTAAATTCCCTTTCCAGTTTTCGAACGTCAAATTAACAATATGTTTTTGTTCAACTATTGGATGACTATAGGTTGAAATAAATAAATTTTTTAAGTTGTTAGGTTTAAATTTTTTTCCCTTACTTCCACCAAATTGATCAGCAAATCCATCCGTGAATGTGAAGATTCTATCGTCTTTTTGTAATGGAATTTTATGTTGGTTAAATTGTTTTAATTCTCCAAAATGAAAACCAACAGGCTGTCTGTCCGATTTAAAAACCTCAATTTGATTGTTTCTAATCAACCATAAATCATTGTTTGCACCGGCATATGTTAATTCCGTTTTTTGTTTATTTAATCTACAAAAAGAAATATCCATTCCATCTTTTGAAGCATTTTTTACATCTGTTTGTTTTAGGTCTGCTACAATTTTTGCTGACAAAAGGTCCAATACATTACAAGGTTCTTCAATTTTTTTGTCCTTTACTATTTCATTCAACAAGGAGATGCCAAGCATACTCACAAATCCACCGGGAACTCCATGCCCTGTGCAGTCTGCTGTTGCGTAAAAAAAATATTCATTAGTTTCATAATACCAGTAAAAGTCTCCTGATACTATATCTTTTGGTTTAAAGTAGACATAAATATTTCCTAAAGAATCTATCATTTCTTCTTCACTTGGAAGCAAGGCAGATTGTATTTTTACAGCATAATTTATACTATCAACAAACTCTTTATTTTTATGATAAATTATATTTCTTTGATTTTCTATTTCTTCGTTTTTCTTTGAAAGATTTAAGTTCTGAACTTGTATTTTTTTTCTATTTTTAATACCAATTATTAAAAAAATAATTACTAACAATAACAAACCAACTAAAGAAACAATTCCCAATTTTAAAAGTCTTTGATTTCTGCGAATAACGTCAACCCTAAGTTCATTTATTATTTGGCTTTGTAGGAACAAGAAATTTTTATTGTTTGCTAATTCAAGTTGTTTTTGGCTGTAGGAGGTTTTTAAATCGTTTAGTTTATTTCGGTTTTCTAAATCTGTAATCTCAATTTTCTTTAATCTTAATTTCTCTTCAATAAGTTTTAAGGCTTGATTTGCTTTTTCTTTATCCAGCTTACTGTAAGCTAATTTTGCTTCGTTAAGTTGTGCCTGTTGTTTCATTTCCAACAAGTCTCTTTCACTTTTTGCAGTTTCTAATTTTGCCTTAAAATACTCTGCCTTTTTTAGCTCTTCCAATTGAATTTGATCTCGTGCTTCTCTTGCAATATTTTCGTATTGATTTTCTATTGAACTAAATTGATTTAATTTTTTTATTTGTTCGTCAGAAAATAATTTTTTATAGTCGGAATAAAGCTTGTAGTATTTATTTGATTCCTGAAAGTCGTTTTCCTCTGAGTAAATTTCAGATAAAACCAAATAGGACTCACTGGCATTTTTGTAATCGTTGTTGTTTAAACTAATGTTTAATGAGTTGTTACACGTGTTGATAGAATATTTATTTTGCGAATTCAAAAATTGATTTTTTGCAATAAAATTTTCCGTTTCTGCTATCTTTGATTTATTAGAGGTTTCTTCAAAAATTTTTTGGGCTAAAAAATAATATTTTTCTGCACGTTCAAATTCTTTTTTTACAGAATAAGTTAAACCAAGATTTAAAAATAGTTCAGCTTCCAGTTTTTTAATTTTTGCACTTTTTTGAATTTGCAAAGCAGTTTCAAAGTTTTTTATAGACGTTTCTATCTGATTGGTTTTTCTATTGTAGCAACCTAAATCGTTTAAACTTATGATTTTTTCAAGTTTTATTTGTTCTTCAAATTCTGCATCGTTTTTAAAGGTTGAATAGTAAACTTGATCGTTGCAACATTTTTTATATTTCTTTAAAACAATATCATCAATAAGCGAATCTCTTAAATTTAAAGATTTTTGGATGTCATTTGATTTGTTTTTTGCAAAAATTGTAGAAAGAGATTTTATATAATCGTAAGGAGAAACATCTTGGGCTAGCTTAAGCAATTGGTCATATTTATTTTCTGATATTTTTTGGAAGTTTCTGTTTTCTGAAATTACAATTTCGTACAATAAAAAATATTTTAAATTTTTGGATATTAACTTGAAATCATTTTCAAATTCGTTTGCATCAACTACAAAATAATACTTATTGGCTACAAGGTATTTTAGATATAAGTAGGTACTAAAAATGGTGTCGCTTGGCTGAGATACATTAATACTATTTTGTGCTAATAAAATATTTCTAATTGCTTTTTTTGGATCATTTTTCAATAATGAAATTACAGTATTCATTAACTGAATATTTATTATGTCCTGCTCATCACTTGTTTCAACTAGTATTTCAGGTAAATTTGGATAACTAATTTCAACTTTTCTGGTTGCAATAAGTTTCTTTAATCCATTGTTTAGATTTTCGTCTTTAAATTTTAGATAGTAGAGGGCTTGTTTTGGCGCTGAAAAATATTGTCCATTTACTTGAAATGCCGTAACTAAATAAAGTAAAATAAATAGAGAATATTTTTTCATTTATAAATTGTATTTTAATTGAATAAAAAATTCTCTACCCATTCCTAACATGGGCTGATAACCGTCTCTATAGGCATATCCATAGTAGTTTTTTGTGTTTAGCACATTATAAAATCCAAAATTTAGATTGATATGGTTTTTATTGATGTTTTTTATTTGGCAGGTAATATTTAAATTATTGGTTCCATTTTTGGTTACGACATCATAATTGTCTTGCTGGTCAATTCTGGTAACAAAAGATTTTGAACTTTGATAAATATTAAAAATATTAAGAGAAACATTAGGGTTTAAGAGGCAATTTACACCAAAAAATAGTTTATGAGTTGGAAATGCAAATGTTCCGCGATTATAATTATTAATTTCAATAATTACATCATCTGCATTACCAGTAAATGGCGAGTAGTAAGAATAATTGCTGGAGAATTGTACTTTTTTTAATTTTAGTTTAATTTCAAATTCCAGCCCTTTGGTAATAATATTTCCTTTGTTTTGATAGAACTCATTTTGAAGGCTATCAACAGAAAAAACTATAAGTTTATTAATTTTATTTAAAAACGCTGTTGTTGAAATTTCTATAATTTGATTTTGAAAACCAATTTGTAATTGAGCCTCATTTATGACTTCTGGCAAAATAGAATTGTTTGAGCTTTGAACAATATTTTGAATAGTAGGTAATTTATATGAAACATTGCCAATTGCCTTATAAAAAAAATCGCCAAAATTTTTGGTTATGGTTAAGCGTGGTGCCCAAAAGGGTTTAAAAAAAGTATAATCATCGTATCGAATTCCTAAAAATCCATTTGCGAATTTTGATTTAACAAAAAATTCAGAGTAAAAAGTAAATCCGTTATAGCCTTTATATTTATTGGTCTTTTTGTAGCTTGATATAAAATAATTATAAGCTTCGTTATAGTATGTTGATCCAAACGACAATTGAATATTTTTGGCGAGTAAATAGGATGAATTAAATCCTATTGTAATTTTTCGGGTTTCAATATTATTTGGATTGTAAAGCTGAGCATTGCCGTATTCTGAATTCCAAGGTATTTGCCATTTGTAACGGAGTATTGGTGTTATGCTTAGTTTATTAACTTTAACGTTGTAACTAAGTTCCTCTATTAATGTTTTTGTTGTAGAATAAATTGGTTCAAAAGTAGATTGAAAATTATAATCTTCGTAGTAGTGTTTAATTTGTAAGTTATTTTTTTTGATAGAAAAATATATATTTTGATTAATAATTTTAGATGAATCTTTAAAAGAAACGTCTGTTGAATCTGGAAAAGTTTCTTTGAGGTTACTTCTGTTTCCATTATTTACGAGTGCACTAAAACAAATTTCTGTACCGTTTAGTAATTCACCGCCATAAGTGTAGTTTATGCCAGATCTGCTTAAGGATGAATTAGAAATTCCACTGTTTACAAATAATTTATGGCCATTTATTTTATCCCCTTTTTTTGTTATGATGTTTACTACCCCAAGGCCGGCCAATCCGCCGTACAATGAAGAGCCGGCGCCTCTATTAATTTCAATTTTATCAATGATGTTTATTGGGAATCTATTTCCTACAATGTAAGATCCATAAGCCAATTCATTCATGGGCATTCCGTCTATCATGTAAAGCATTTTGCCTTCTTGACTCCAATTTCCCCTGATACCAAAAGCTAAACCATTTTGGACGTCAGAGGCTAAATTAAATCCTGGTACAGTATTTAAAATGTCTATTAAATCTCTTGCGCCTAGCAATTCTATCTCTTGAGAAGTAATAATAGTTACAATACCCGGTGCCTCATTTTTATCTATATCAACCAAGCTTGAAATAGAGACTTTTGTATCTATATTTTTTTGTTTTTCTATTTTAAATAACTCTTCAAACGATGGCGCTATGTATTGGAAGTTGGTAGAATCATCTGTTGATTGCGAAAATCCATTTAAAACAGCTATTACAAAAACATAAACAAAGAAAATTATTTTCTTAAATAGCATTAAAATTGGATTTTCTAAATATGTAAATATTAAAAAAATATTTCAGAATTTAAAACATTGATGTTCCTTATACGTGAACAATGAACTTTAAAAATTTTTAAGCAATTGAAATTCAATTGGTTTTGAAATAGATTTTTTCATTTTAAAAATTAGGCTCCCCAAGAAATACTTATTTTAAAGCATTATTCTTCTGTATTTATAGATTGCTCTCTCAATTTTTGCACAACAATAAAAAATGAATGGATTTGAATTAACATATTATTGGAAAGCCAACAAAATAAAGAAAAAACCATGGCGCTAAAATTGCCTAAATTATATATTTGGTGTCACCATTTCTCCAATTTGCAAACTTAAATTATAAAATGTGAAATCAAAATCTTGCCTTTATTCAACTATTAATTTATTAAATCAATTAATGAAATATTCAATGATTTTATATGTTTAATAGAATATACCTGTGTAATTAAAAAATCTAAAATTAATAAAGTTGTAAGAGTAAGTAATTGTCAATACTATTAATGCAATACTGCTTGTTCAACAAAATACATATCAATATCGCCTTTTCCTTTGGCTGTTAGTTGGCCACGGTAAGTGCAATTAAATTTATCTTTTATCAATTGATAGGTTTCGCCCGAGATGTTTACCTTACCAACTTCTCCTGTATTTTCTAATCGTGATGCTATATTTACAGCATCTCCCCAAACATCATAAGCAAATTTCTTTTTTCCAATTACTCCGGCAATCAACTCTCCAGTATGCACACCAATACGTATTTCCCATTTAGGACGTCCTTCCATTTCTCTATTTGCATTCCAACTATTCACCCAATTGTTTATTTCTAACGCAGCCGATACAGCATCCACGGCATTGGTATTGTTTTCTTCAGGAACACCACCTGCACACATGTATGCATCTCCTATGGTTTTTATTTTTTCCATGTGGTGTTTCACAATTATGTCGTCGAATGCACTAAAACACTGGTTAAGGGTTTGAATCAATTCTAAAGGACTAATGGATGAGGCAGTTTTTGTAAATGACTTAAAATCGGTAAAAAGTATGCTTGCCATTTTAAAGCTTCTAGGGCTTGCTTCGCCTTTTTGTTTTAATTCGCTGGCAACTTGCAGGGGAAGAATATTCAACAGTAAATTTTCACTTTTTTGTTTTTCTGCATCAAGAGCTCTCATGGCTGAAGTTAAGTTGTTCATGGCTTCCTGTCTTGCATTTTCAAACACATTAGCAACAAAAAACAAAATCAAAGGAAGCCCCAAACTGCAGGCGAGGTAAAATACTTTTTGGTATTCGGGTTTTATTTGATTTGGGGTAACATAATTAGTGCTGTACAGGTAGAAAAAAAACAATTCAATAAGAATCACCAGCACACTAGAAAACCAACCTCCCGATCTGTTCCAAACCAAAACGGCAACAATAGGTGTTGATGCCAGCCAAGGAAAAAGTAAAGAAGAAAATCCTCCAGTGTAATACACTGTAATTGCTATTGAAATGGAGCAATAGGAAAAATAAATAGAATTCAAAAGTTCTGGTTTTACACCCTTTCTGTAAAGAAAAAGTGTAATAATCCCCAAGACCATTAATGGCAATTGTGAGGCTATTCCACCGCTGTAGTCAATAAGATAGGAAATGACGCAATAATTTAAATTAAAATAAACTATGATGAGCAAAACCGACACCAGAAGACGGGCTTTTCTCTGCGACTCGGCTTCGGCTGGAACGCTTAGCGGTATAAAAAATTGAATAATTTTCTTCATTAGCCAACAAAAATATGTGCTAGATAATAAGAGACAAAAATCCAAAGACCTATTAGTATTCCAAAGATAACAGAGAACCAAGGGTGCATTTTCATTTGAAGTCTAAAAACAAATGGCAGAGCAAAGCAAATTAGTCCTTCGCCCAATATAATATAGTAGGGCGTGTCCAGGAATACCTTTTGGGTATCTACATAGTGCCACCAGTTGGCATATTTTGCCAAAAACTCAAACCCTGGAATGATTATGGCCCCTAATAAAAAGGTAAATACAAATGCTTGTATCATAGATTTTCTAGCAGAATATAGGTAGCCCAAATATCCCACCTGAATAAGTATTACTGCCCATGCAAATGGCATGTAAGCAGGTGAAACTAATAACATGGCCTCATGCTCGGGATAAACCAAAGAGTGTATGCCCTCTACAAGCCATTTGTCTGCTAGCAATTCGGCAAAACCCGCGGCAATACCAAATAGCAGTAAACGTTGGATAAATACGTCTGCATTTTTGTAGGCATACCAGCAAATCGCTGCAAACATACCAAAAGCAAGTAGGTTGGCACTGGCATTTCCCCAATCAAAATAGGCAGAGAGCGCTGCAAAACCCATAGTTAGTAGCATTGTGGTTATTACAAATGCAGCCTCACCTGTAAACCCCATTTTATTGTAGAGAGATTTTACAAATCCTGTTAAAAGATATATTACCCCAAGTATAATTGTTATTAAATTGATCCACCAGGGAGTTTTTGAAGTCCATGGAAGTCCAATGTTGTAGCGGTATTGGTCGTACCATTTTGCTGGAAGAAAGCAAAATGGCTCTTTTAACTCGTAGATTTTGCATTTCAATTCATTAGAACCAGAGTTGTCTAAAATGCCATTTACAGCTCTTCTTGCGGCTTCGTTGGCTCCTTCCATGGTTGCTAAATCGGTATTGGTTTGAACATAGTCTGAAGCCAAATATAAATTTGGAATACTTGATGTAGCTGTTGGTCTAAGGTTCCAAGAATTGATGCGATTCACAAGAAGCGGCTCGGTATCTCTTAGTTGGATTTGACTTAAGCCTGATGTTGGCACTTTTTCAATGTCTCGGTCAAGGTACAAATCCACCTTCATATCATCCGAAATAATTATTCCGTTTATGTTCAAGCTATTTTTTAACTGTGCCCATACCTCTTTTTCCACTTCGTCTCGTGTGCAGTCTTCCGCTTTTTTCTGGGTTGTAAATTTTCCTGGTTTTGACCAATCACTGATATCAACACTCAGCAAACCTCTTACATTTCCATTACCCGCTTTGGCAATGTCCCAGTCTTTCCAGAATTGTATTTGGGAAATACAAGTTATGGCCCATTCACTGTCTGAACAAATCACATGTCCTTTGTTTATTTTAACATCCTGATTTAGATAAAATTGTATACCGTTCATCCATGCCACACTGGTGGCCAGTTTTTTCACCGAATCCAGCATTGGGTCAGCCTGCGTTATTGAAGCGTTGAGGAGTTCCTTTGCTTTTTCTACTGGTACAGCAAGTAAAAAATAATCACCGCTTACTTCAATTTCATTACTTCCGTCCATAAGTGTAGCGGAAGTAATTTTTCCAGTTTTTGCATCGTACGACAGTTCTTTTGCCTCTATGCCTTGATGCAAGATAACCCCTTTACTTTTTAAGTAATTCACCCAAGGAATAAGCCATTTATCATTTGTTGGACCATTTAGTACACGGTCTGTATTTACAGAAGGGTCTGTCATACAATACAATAACTGTAGGAAAATATCGCCCCCGGTTTTAGTGCTTGCCAATTCTGCCCTTGCTGCAACCAATGTTCTTGTGAGGCCATCTACTAGCAAATGCCTGTAGTTTATGCTAAACCGCTCAGCGGCTGTGAAATCCCACCAAGAAATTCTTTCGTAATCATTCACTCTTCTATCAGTACAAGAGGTTGCTAACTGCCATACACGTTCTGCAAAAAAGTGGATTTCCTCAGGTGTTAATTTTGTATTTAAGCCACCCGTTAAATCTTTTATCAGCAGTTCAATATCGGCTTTAGTGCGTGGAAAGCTAGCTGGGGTAACTATTGGTGCTGCATCATAGCGGGCAATCATAATTCTATCTGTGGCTACCAGGTTGCTATAAACTGTTCCGTTTTTGCCATTCTGGCTGTAGGGAATTTCCCGCATTGTACCTGTAACATGTCTGTAAAACCCCGGAAAAAAGCGAAATCCGTGCTCTCCCGGTAGAGGTTTAGCATACATGCCATGGTGTGTGTAATCTATACTCCGGGCTTTGCCACCGTAGTATTGTTTGTTCCGTTCATAAACTTCAACTTCAAAGCCGCGGAGCACCAGCTCATGTGCCGCACTCAGTCCGGCTACACCGCCGCCAAGGATAACAACTTTTGACATATATCATTCATGAATAAAGGTAAATTATAGTTTTAACGTTTATACTTACAAAGGAACATAATCTAAAAACAGCAAAACTCACGCAAATATATAAAACTAAATTTAAATTACAAATTTGCACATAAACAAGCACTTAGCTGAGTATTCAGTTAGTATGTATTGTTCAAAATTTTGTTCATAATAAATTTAATTACTTCTATAAAATTAGTGTGGTTGGCATTTGGTAATATTTATAAAGTCTAAACAAATGGTAAGGAGATGTTTTTAAAGTAAAAGCGAACAAGTTCTATTTTTCATTGTGTAGAAAAAATTTTGCTGTGCACTGGCAAAAATTATAAAGTCAAACCAAAACAACACTGTTGCTACCTTAATTTTATTCTAAATTGTATATCAAAGTAGAATTGTTGTTTAATATTTACTATGGTCACAATTGCTATGCCAATATCGGTGTTGTAGGATAGAATGAACATAGAAGTCTATCTAAAATAATAGCGTTAATGGAAAGTTGGTATTTAGTTTTTTTTGATTCTAGAAATTCTAATCTGAGTTGGATTGATAATTTTGAATTTAAACCTTTTCCCGGAATTATTGGTATATCTTTCATCGTCTCCGAAAGTAAAATTATTTTCTGAGTTTTCTACCTATTTACATTCATTCCTAAACAAAACTGCTATGTATTGCAATACTTAAGATATTTCTTTGTTGAATAAGATTAAAGATGTGTAATAATTGTCTGTTTAAGATAAGTGCAAGTAAACCATTTTTAAACGTATATTAAAAACATGCAATATATAAATGCTAATTAAAATACAAAAATGCAATATAAAGATTGCAAAAAAATATATAAATAGCTAATTAGATAATTCATATTATAAAAAAAATGATATCTTTGTGTTTCAATATTAAAATATGGAAACACTTTTAGAAGCTCACAATCGTCAAATTTCTCAACTTGAAATAAGATTTCGCAGAGATTTAAATATCGATTGGAACGACCGTCTTATAGGACTTACCGGTGCTAGGGGAGTGGGTAAAACCACTTTTCTATTAACTCACATCAAAGAATATCTCAACAATTCACCTTATGTGCTGTATGCCAGCATGGATGATTTTTATTTTTCTCAATCAAGCCTTCTGCAATTGGCAGACGAATGGGTGAAAAAAGGAGGCACTCATTTATTTATCGATGAAATTCATAAATACCCAAACTGGTCGCAAGAACTAAAAAATATTTATGATCGTTATAAAAAACTGAAAGTTGTTTTTACGGGTTCGTCAGTTTTGCATATTCAAAGTGGAAAGGCCGACCTAAGCAGAAGAGCTGTTGTTTATGCCATGGAAGGACTTTCGTTTAGAGAATTTATTAACATTGAAGCAAGAACAAAGTTTAAAAAAATCACTCTTGAGGAACTACTTAAGAATCACTTAAACATCTCCAAAGAAATTGTTGCAAAAGTAAAACCCTTGGCCTATTTCGACAATTACCTCAAGCATGGATATTATCCGTATTATCTAGAAAGCACAGCATCCTATCATAGAAAATTATTAAATACAATTCATCTGATGCTGGAAGTAGATTTGCCTTATTTGCGTCATGTAGAAGTAAAATATGTTCACAAACTAAAAAAACTATTGTATTTATTGTCTCAATCGGTTCCATTTCAACCCAATGTATCTCAGCTTTCGGCCGATTTGGAGGTTTCACGAAATACTGTAATGTTGTATTTGAACTATTTATCCGAATCAAAATTGTTGAATTTGTTGCATAGCAAATCTTCTAGTGATGCTATATTGGCAAAGCCTGAAAAAGTTTATCTACATCATTCCAATTTGCTTTATGCTATAGGAAGCAACTCTGTAAACAAAGGAAATGAAAGAGAAACATTTTTTTATAATCAGGTAAACAACGCTTACAGGGTAGAGTACAGTGCTACTGGAGATTTTTTAGTAGATAGAAAATATATATTTGAAATTGGCGGAAAGTCAAAAAGTAAAAAGCAAATAAAAAATATAAAAAACAGCTATGTGGCTGCCGATATGTTGGAATATGGATTTGAAAATAAAATTCCTTTGTGGCTTTTTGGATTTTTGTATTAATTTATAAATTAGTATAAGTGACTTATTTTATCTGGTTCTCCATTGTGGCTAGTTGTTCTGTGATGGTAATTAAGCGACGATTGCTTTCTGAATTTTAGAGTTGTACAATCAAAAATATAGAGCACAAACGATAGTAAAATTTTCCTTATAACCCTCAAAAAGTTATTGAAAGAGTTGAAGGAGAGAAGGTTGCAATAATTAAAAATTTTGATTTTATCCTATGCTTATTTTAGTAAATTTGCAATCCTTAAAAATAGCAAACTGTGTCATTAATAAAGTCAATTTCCGGAATAAGAGGAACAATAGGAGGAAAACCAGGAGAAGGGTTAAGTCCAATGGATGTAGTAAAATTTACTTCTGCGTTTGCAGTATGGGTAAAAAGCAATCGTAAAAAAGATTTAAAAAATAAAATAGTGGTTGGACGTGATGCCAGAATTTCTGGTGAAATGGTAAACCATTTGGTATGTGGAACGCTGGTGAGTATGGGTTTTGATGTAATAGACGCTGGTTTATCTACAACCCCAACCGTAGAAATGGCGGTTGTTTACGAAGGTGCAGATGCCGGAATTGTATTAACGGCAAGTCACAACCCTAAACAATGGAATGCCTTGAAACTACTAAATTGTAAAGGAGAATTTATTTCTGCAAAAGACGGAGAAGATGTTTTGAAAATTGCAGATGCAGAAGATTTTTCATACAATGATGTTAATTCAATTGGAAAAATTATTCATGTACCAGATTTTATAGAAAGGCACATAAAAAGTATTTTAGCATTGCCATATGTGGACGTTGAGCTCATAAAATCTAAAAATTTTAAAATTGTTTTAGATGCCGTAAACTCTACAGGTGGTATTGCGGTTCCCCAACTATTAAAAGCATTGGGTGTAGAAAATGTGGTAGAAATGTATTGCGAGCCAAACGGTATTTTTCCTCATAATCCAGAACCATTGCCAGAAAATTTAGGTGAAATTTCTAAAGCTGTAAAAAAGAACAAAGCCCATCTTGGAATTGTTGTTGACCCCGATGTTGATAGATTGGCTTTGGTAATGGAAGATGGCGAAATGTTTGGCGAGGAATATACATTAGTTGCTGTTGCAGATTATATTTTAAGTATAAAAAAAGGGAATACAGTTTCTAATCTTTCTTCCACAAGAGCGCTAAGAGATGTAACAGAAAAATCAGGAGGAAAGTATTTTGCTTCCGCTGTAGGCGAGGTTAATGTTGTAGAAAAAATGAAAGAAATGAATGCAATTATTGGAGGCGAAGGAAATGGTGGAGTAATTTTTCCTGAGCTGCACTATGGTAGGGATGCAATGGTGGGAATTGCTTTGTTTCTTACTCACTTGGCTAAATACGGTAAGTCCTGTTCCATGCTTCGTTCAAGATATCCAAACTATCACATTTCAAAAAATAAAATAGAATTAACAGCTGAGATAAATACAGATTTAATTCTTGAAGCCATATCTGAAAAATACAACAAGCAACCTATCAATAAAATTGATGGTGTAAAAATAGAGTTTGAAAGAGAATGGGTTCATTTGCGAAAGTCTAATACTGAACCAATTATTAGAATTTACTCAGAAAGCGAATACGAGACAACCGCCGATAATTTGGCAGAAAAAATTATCACTGATATAAAAGAAATTCTAAAAAAAAGAAAGTCATAATTTAAATCATTTATCATGGCATATTTAGATAATGCTGCAACAACGCAATTAGACCCTCAAGTTATGGAGGCAATGATTGAAGTAATGAAATCTAATTACGGTAATCCATCTTCTATTCATGGGTTAGGACGCCAAGCTCGTTCTGTAATTGAAAGAGCTAGAAAAACTATTGCAAAAATTATCAATGCAAGTCCAGGAGAAATATTTTTTACCAGTGGCGGAACAGAAGCTGATAACACTGCAATTATAAAAACAATTGAAGACCACAAAATTACTCATGCAATATCTACAGAAATTGAGCACCATGCAGTTTCTCATACATTAGAGTATTTAGAGAAGGCCGGAAAAATAAAATATTCGAAATTAAAATTATCAAAACAAGGAGAAATAGATTTAGCAGAATTGGAAATGTTGCTCAAAGAAAACCCCAATTCATTTGTTTCTCTAATGCATGCCAATAACGAAATTGGTAATCTTTTACCTATTGACGAAGTAGGGGAATTGTGCCATAAATACAATGCAATATTTCATTCTGATACCGTTCAAACTGTTGGCCATCTGCCAATTGATGTTAGAAAATCTAAAGTGAATTTTATTGCGTGTGCTGCACACAAATTTCATGGACCAAAAGGTGTTGGATTTTTATTTATTGACAGTAATTTAAAAATAAATCCTTTTGTGCATGGCGGTGCTCAAGAAAGGAACATGAGAGGCGGAACAGAAAATATTTATGGAATTGCTGGTTTGGCAAAAGCTTTGGAAATTGCCGATGCCGAAATGTTGGAACACAAAGCACATATTGAGTCTTTAAAAACATTAATGATAGAGCAACTAAAAAATAGAGTTCCGGGTGTTGAATTTAATGGGTTGTCCTCTGACATAAGTAAAAGTTTATACACAGTGTTAAGCGTTTATTTGCCACCAACTCCAATTGCAGAAATGTTGTTGTTTAATTTAGACATTAATGGAATTTTTGCTTCTGGAGGAAGTGCCTGCAGCAGCGGAAGCAACCAAGGTTCTCATGTTCTGAGAGCCTTAAACATAGACCAAGCCAGACCTTCTGTTAGATTTTCATTTTCTAGATTTACAACAAAAGAGGAAGTTGTTGCTGCAGTTGATAAGCTTTGTATTATATTGGGAATTTAAATACTCAAGGAATAGACATGAGGTTTTTAATCCTAAAAAGTGTTTGGAATAATTTTCAATTGTTATTGTTGATGAGTACAATGATGACTTTGGGAATTTTTTTAGGAATAGTTTACCATCCAATATTAGAAGAGTATTTATTATTCTTTGCCATTTTTGGCTTTTCAATAGGAATATGGATGCTAGTAATGTGGCTAAGAAAGATGTTTTCTGAACCCCACATGGAGCAAATTCCTTGAAAGGTTTATATTTATTTATAATTAATTAATGAGAAATTTCTTCTTGATTCTTTGTTCTGTTTTTTCATTTAGTTCAATTTTTGCACAATTTTCAACTCCAATAAATTCAGAAAATTCAGCTGAAATTTGGCAAAAGTTAAGTACCGAAAAATATCCAGGCAAACAGGACGATATTGCTTTTATTGATGAGTTGAAAGGATGGTACATTAATGGGTATGGAAAAATATTTCGTACAAACGATGGAGGAAAAACATGGGAAAAACAGTTGGAGAAAAAAGGAACATTTTTTAGGTGCATAGCCTTTGTTGATAGCTTAACTGGTTTTGCAGGTACTGTGGGAACAGATTATTTTCCAAATGTAACAGACACTGTTCCACTCTACAAAACTAATGATGGTGGAAAATCATGGAATGCAGTTTCTTACAAAGGGCCTCATGTAAAAGGCTTGTGTGCCATTGATATTGTTAGAGAGCAATACATTAATCATGGTGAAATTGATTATAAAACACATATATATGCAGTAGGCAGGGTAGGTAGTCCGGCAAATTTTATGGTTTCGCATGACAACGGAGCAACATGGACGTCGAGCAGTATGAACAACGATTGCAAAATGCTTTTTGATATTAAAATGTTTGATAAAAACAACGGTATAGCATGTGCTGCAACCAACGAAGATATAGAACAATCTAATGCATTAATTCTAAAAACAGAGGATGCCGGGAAGTCGTGGAAAAAGGTTTTTCAATCCTCCAGACCTTTTGAAACAACTTGGAAAGTTTCATTTCCTTCAAAAAATATAGGATATGTTACTATTCAATCTTATAACCCCGATACAACAGTAAAGCAACAAAGAATAGCCAAAACAACAGATGGTGGAAATACTTGGCAAGAAATAAATTTAGTGAATGAAAATAACTGCCGTGAATTTGGAATTGGATTTATTGATGATAATCATGGTTTTGTTGGCACTATGAGCAGTGGTTTTGAAACTAAAAATGGTGGCGAAACTTGGAATAAAATAGATTTAGGAAGAGCTTGCAACAAAATAAGAATATACAAAAATAAACTAGGAAAGACTTACGGTTATTCTATTGGCGTTGATTTGTACAAACTGGAATAGAATAATTTTTTTTAATATTATTTAGGGCGAAACTAGATTAATTGAAACATTTGTATAGAAGGAATTACCTAACGTGTTTTCAAAAACATAAGGTACATCACTTCCCAAACTTTTGTAAGTATCACCTGCATCAACATCAAATCGGTAGTTTATTCTATACCCTGCTTGAACGGACATCCAAATAAATTTATACAATGCAAATTCGTAAGTTATTCTGGGTCTAAGTTCAGAACGCTTTAACTCTAGATTTGTATAATTTAAATTAGGTGTATTGTTCATCATATTGTTTAACCTGTAAGCATTTCCTTCTAGTTCAAAACCTGCTAACAAAATATTTCTAGCGTTGAGCGTATACCTGAAGTTTGCTCTTGCTGGTAACAATGCCTCTATTCCCCATTTCTTGTTGGGAGAAGTATAATTATACATCATTATTGGAAAAAAAGCTTGAGCACCTGCCCTGTATGTTCTAGAAATACCAAAAGCCAACTGAACTCTATCGTGTTTCTTTTTGCCGTACAATGCCGATACTGAATATTTAATTTGGTTGCCTGCAGGAAATTGACTTGCCTTATAGTCGCCATTAAAATCGCCAGATAGCTGAACAACAGAAAACCAATATTCGTTAAAGGGTTTAAATAATGTTGCGTTTATACCGCTTGTTCTTAGCCCATTATCATTTAGAGTTTTTAAAAAAGGACTATTTAATTTTCCTAGATCTTTAAAATTATAATTTGTTTCCCACCAATTTACACCCAAATTAAGCAACCATTTTGTATTTGAAACAACAGGAAAATTAGCGGCAATCCTTAATCCGTTGTTGTAATTTATTGTGGAAGAGTTTTCTAAAAAGCCATCAAAAGCACCTGCTTTTATAGTGTGTGAACCTACAAAATCGTATCCAACAGAAATTAATTTTGAAGGACTTATGCCAAGAACTTTAGAGCTACAATATCTTTTTGTGGGAACTTCCTCTACATTGTTGTATTGGCTGTAATCTTCTTCTGGTTCTGTAGCAGGTAAGCTATCTTTTTGGGCAAGGGTAACGCCGCTAATAAATATAAAAATGGCAAATACTATTTTTTTCACAAATTATTTTTTTAAGATAACTCTCTTCCAAACATCAGTTCTTCCAAACAATGCAACTCCTATATATCCCCTAACTTCCAAAGTATTGTCATCTTTCATTTCAATAATACAATTGTAGGTGCTGCCATTTTCAGGGTCATAAATTGTTCCACCTTCGTACTTCCCGTTTCCTTTTGCTTCAAAACCTGTTAAATTTGTAAAGCCCAAGAGTGGTTTTGTTCTTAAAGATTCATCTGGATTATTTCTGTCTACCTTTGGGCCGCCTTCAGGATAATTGGGCTCTTTTAGCCAAACAATTTTTCCTGCAAACTTTTCGCCATAAGCAAATACTTTAACTCTTGCTTTTCCGCTTCCTAATTCCCACAAGCCAACTATTTTGTCTTGGGTTTTGTTGTCTTCTACTGCAAATATAGAAACTGCAAAAAAGGAGACAACTAAAATTAGTGATGAAAATAAAAATTTACTTCTAGTCATGGTTAGTAGATTTAATTTTTTCAAATATACACAAACACGTTGAAAAAAGAATAGTTATAGAATAGTGTAAACAATTGTTCTATTTATCGCCAAACTGTTCTTTTAATTTCTGTCTGTTTTGCATTCTTTGATTTAATACTCTTATATAATCACTAGACCACTTTTCTTTATAGGTGTCTCTTGCAATTTTTGCATATTCCATGGCCACCTCTAAATTGCCTTCTCTTTCCGCTGCAACAGCCAAATTATAATTTGCTCTGCCAGCAATTTTTTTATCGGTGCTGTTAGAAATATTCTTCCAAACATTTATAGCTTCAGTCCATCTTCCTTTTGTGGCCCTTGAGTTTGCAAGTTCTAATTCATGCGAACCTTTTCTGTAAAATCGTCTTTGAACATTTATCCAAAATGGAGAAATTCTGCATCCATATTCTTTGCCAGCATGAAATCCAGATTGATTAATGGCAAATCTCTTGTTAGGCAAACCTGCTTGTGCTATTTGCGGGTCTGGACCTGCATTGTTAAAGGATGTAACATCTTCAAAAGTATATTGGTCAATGATACTTTGTGTAGAATCATCGTAAACCCTCCACGTGGTTCTTACTCTTAAATCTGCATTCGCTATAAAATCGCTAACGGTTATTTTATTTCCATTTTGCATTACTTCTCTCACCCTTGGCACCACAGCAATTCTGGAGTCTGAATCAAAATATTCTAAAACTACTAGAGCATCTAAATCGTGCCTCTTGCAAATTTCTTTTATAACTGAATAATCTAGTGGTCCATTTAACATTGGGTTTGCTACTCCATTTAGGTTTACAGCAGGAATTGTGATGTTAAATCTATCTGTTTGCAAAAGTGCTTCCTTTAAACCCATCAAACTTTCTTCTGAACCAATTCTATCTGCACCAATTGATTCTCCCGTTAAAATTCCCTCTATTACATTTATTATTTGGTTTTGGTTTTGCCTGTCTGTTACTGACCTGTTTATTATGCCAATTTTTTTGATGTGGTTAGGAATAGTTATTTGAGCCGGTTGCATAATTTGCATACTTGTATAAGATGCACAAGAACTTAAAAAGAAGGCTGTAATAATTAGGAAGAAAATTTTAAGTAGATTTTTCATGATTTTTATATAGACCAAAATGTATTCCAAAATTTATGGCACAGTTTAGAATTTTTGTAATGATAAAAAAAAAGAGTTGCATTTTCTTAATTATTATTCCCAATGTGTTTGTGCATATTTCTAAATAGATTGCTCATTTAATAAAGTATTATAACAAGGTAAATAAATATCTTTGAGGCATAAAAATTTATAAATCTATTGTTGTGATAAACATTCGGGGAGAATTATTTTCATTAGAAAAGTCTATTGTTATGGCTATTTTAAATGTTACGCCTGATTCATTTTTTGATGGAGGAAAATACCTTTCTGACTATGAGATATTAACTCAAACACAGAAATTTTTAGAAGAAGGTGCTTCTATAATTGACGTAGGAGGCTGCAGCACAAAACCTGGTTCTTTTCCACCCTCAACTGCAGAAGAGGTAGAAAGAATAAAGTTGGCTATAAATGCAATTTCTAGAGAATTTCCTGGTGTAATAATTTCAATTGATACATACCGTTCTGAAGTTGCAAAAATTGCACACGATTGTGGCGCAAGTATAATTAATGACATATCTGGAGGTAGCATGGATAATAAAATGTTTGAAACAGCGTCGTTGCTTAAAATGCCATATATTTTAATGCATATAAAAGGAAGTCCGGCTGATATGCAAATAAAACCACAATATGAAAATTGCACTGCAGAAGTAGTATATTATTTTTCTGAAAAAGTATCAAAACTCAAAGAAGTTGGAGTAAAAGACATAATTATTGACCCAGGTTTTGGATTTGGAAAAACCTTAGAACATAATTTTGAGTTGTTACAAAACTTAGATTTTATTTCAGCATTGGGTTACACTGTATTAGTAGGAGTAAGCAGAAAATCTATGATCAGTAAAACATTAAATATAAAAGCTGAAGACAGTCTAAATGGAACAACAGTAATAAATACAATTGCACTTCAAAAAGGGGCAAAAATATTAAGGGTTCATGATGTTTGGGCCGCAAAACAGGCAATTGATTTGGTGGGAAAATTATAATTTTTATTTTTTTATCTTGCACACCAAATGATGATAAATAGTTTTTTTCCTTCTTTTATTTCTTTTACTTGGATAGATGCTATAGATATTGTACTTGTATCAATATTATTGTTTCAGTTTTATAGAATTGTAAAAGGAAGTGTTGCAATAAATATTTTTGCAGGAATTTTAAGTGTGTATTTTTTATGGCTAATAGTAAAGGCATTAAAAATGCAACTGCTTTCAACTATTTTAGGTCAGTTTATTGGAGTAGGAGTAATTGCTTTGATAATTGTATTTCAGCAGGAATTGAGAAGGTTTTTATTGCTAATTGGTACAAACGGGTTATTTGGAAAAGGGAAATGGACAGAGGCATTGTTAAATATTAAATTTGACAATAGCGACAAAAACTTTTTAGATATACATCAATTAGTAAAGGCCTTTAAAAGTATGTCCGAAACCAAAACAGGAGCAATTGTGGTAATTACTACTAAATCAGATTTAAATTTTTATGCAAATACCGGCGAAACTATAAAAGCAGAAGTTTCTGCCCGACTTTTAGAAAGTTTGTTTTATAAAAATAGCCCTATGCATGATGGAGCGGTAATAATTTCGGACAACATAATTTTAGCTGCAAGGTGTGTATTGCCAGTTTCTGAAAACGACGACTTTCCTGCCCATTTAGGAATGAGACACAGAGCAGCAGTGGGAATTACCGAAAGCACTGATGCAATAGCAATTGTTGTTAGTGAACAAACCGGTGAAATTGCATTTGTAAAAAACGGTGAACTAAAACTTGGAATTTCTGCTCATCAATTGAAAGATATTTTGGAAAATGAATTGATAAAATAAATAGTTCGCAAAATTCATTGTAAAAAAAATGCAACACTAATTAATGTTGCATTATTGTTTTTTGAATAGAGTAATTATTTGGCGTAACTGACCCCTCTTGTTTCTCTTATTACCGTTATTTTTATTTGTCCTGGGTAAGTCATTTCGGTTTGAATTTTTTGTGAAATATCAAAAGCCAATTGGTCAATTTGCTTGTCGTCAACCCTATCGCTTTCTACCATTACTCTTAGTTCTCTACCTGCTTGAATTGCAAAAGTTTTGTTAACCCCTGGGTAGGTCATAGCAATGCTTTCTAGATCTTTTAACCTTTTTATATAAGACTCCGCAATCTCTCTTCTAGCTCCAGGCCTTGAGCCAGAAATTGCATCACAAACTTGCACAATTGGAGAGAGTAAACTTGTCATTTCTATTTCGTCGTGATGAGCTCCAATGGCATTAATAACTTCGGGATGTTCTTTGTATTTTTCGGCTAAATTCATGCCTAAAATAGCATGTGGTAATTCTGGTGAATCATCAGGAACTTTTCCTATATCATGCAATAATCCAGCTCTTTTGGCAAGTTTTACATTCAAGCCTAATTCTGCAGCCATAGTTGCACACAAATTGGCAACCTCTCTTGAATGTTGCAATAAATTTTGGCCATAAGAAGAACGGAATTTCATTCTACCAACCATTCTTATCAATTCTGGATTTAATCCATGAATACCCAAATCAATAGCTGTTCTTTTACCAGTATCAATAATTTCTTCTTCAATTTGTTTTTTTACTTTTTCTACAACTTCTTCAATTCTTGCAGGGTGAATTCTTCCATCAGTTACTAACTGATGCAAAGCCAATCGTGCAATTTCTCTCCTTACAGGATCAAAACAAGAAAGAATAATTGCTTCTGGAGTATCGTCAACAATAATTTCAACTCCAGTTGCTGCTTCAAGTGCCCTAATGTTTCGGCCTTCTCTTCCTATTATTCTTCCTTTTATTTCGTCGTTGTCTATGTTAAAAACCGACACTGAATTTTCAACGGCATGCTCAGTGGCAACTCTTTGTATTGTTTGAATAACAATTTTTTTTGCCTCTTGATTTGCCGTTAACTTAGCTTCCTCCATTATGTCTTTTATGTGCGACATTGCATTGGTTTTGGCTTCCGACTTCAATGCTTCAACTAATTGGGCTTTTGCTTCTTCTGCCTTCAGTCCAGCAATTGTTTCTAGTTGCTCTACTTGTTTTTTGTGCAGTTTTTCTACTTCGGCTTCTTTTTTCTTGATGGCTTCTATTTGCTGCAAATAGTTTTCTTTTGCAGTGCTTGCCTCGTTTTGTTTTTTTGTTGTTTCCTCAATTTTCTGTGAAAGCGATTGTTCTTTTTGTTTTAATTTATTTTCTTGAACAACTATTGCCTGATTTTTTTCATTTAATACTTGATTTTTATCAGCAATTACTTTTTCATGGTCTGATTTAAGTTGCAAAAATTTTTCCTTGGCTTGAAGAATTTTTTCTTGTTTAACTATTTCTGCTTTTTCCTCTGCATCATTTTTAATCCTATCGGCATCAGAGAGAATTTGTTTTCTTAGAAATGATGTTGCGGCTATAAGCCCTAGTGGAACACCAACCACTAATCCTATTATTATTGATACTATGTCCATAATTTTAATTTTTTTATTACTAATTCTTGTTGTAGGAATTGAGTAAAAAATTAAAAATCTATAGATTAACTCATTTGCAATAAATATTGAGAAAGCTTTGCATCCAGATTTTTAAACGAATCTAGATCTACTGTTTTGTTGGTTTCTTGCAAAGAAATAATTTGTTTAGCCATGTCTAAAAGGCACATTGCTATCAAATCTTGTTTGTCCTTTACTTTATAACCAGTACTGTATGCTTTTAATTTGTCAGCAATAAATCCAACTGCTTTTTTCAATTCATTTTTTTCTTCGTCACTTCCAACTATTATTGGATAATTTCTTTCTGCTATTTCTAAAAAAATGGTTTCTTTTTTCAAGTTCTATTTATTGTTTGTCTTTCTCTTTATCCTTGCTCAACGAGATATAATCCATACAATCATCAATTTCTTTAATCAATTGCCCTATTGTTTGTTTTATTTCCTTGTTTTTATGCAAGTTTTCTTGCTTCAAAATTTCTTGACTTTTCAATTGTTCATTAAATTTTTGCTCTAAGGCATCAGAATTTTTTGCTAACTTTTTCTTATGCTCTTCTAACTCAGTTTCTAATTCAACAATCTTTGTTAAGGATTTTTGATGCAATTGTATCAGTTCATTAAATTTTTGATCAAGACTGTTTGCCAAACTCTCAGAATCGGTCATTGTTTAAATTGTGATATGCAAATATACAATTTTTAATTTGTAGTGTTTTTTTTTGAAGAATTTTGTTTTAGTGTTGTGTTTTTAGTTATTCGATTTATTTCTTTTTTGTTTTTAAAACATCTCAAAAAAAATAATTTTACTATCAGTATAATTTATAATTAGGTTGGCAAATTGCTTTTGTTTAGCAAAAAAAGTAACAATTGTAAGTCATGTGCAATCACCTTAATTAATATATTTGCATCCTAAACAAAAATAAATTATGTCAGTAGGATTTTTTAAAGTACCAGCACCCGTAAACGAACCCGTTAAAAATTATGCACCGGGAAGCTCTGAAAGAAAAGAATTACAAGATACTTTAGCCAAAATGAAATCGGAAGTTTATGATATTCCAATGTATATTAACGGCCAAGAAATTAGAACAGGAAACACAGTAGAAATAAGACCTCCGCATGAAACGAAGCATCTTCTGGGGCATTATCACCGAGGAACAAAAGAACATGTTACAACTGCCATAGATGCTGCCTTAAAAGCAAAATCTAAATGGGAAAATTTAAGTTGGGAACAGCGAAGTGCCATATTTTTAAAAGCCGCCGATTTAATTGCAGGACCCTATCGTGCAAAAATAAATGCAGCCACTATGTTGGGCCAATCAAAATCTGTATATCAGGCAGAGATAGATGCAGCATGTGAGTTTACAGATTTTTTAAGATTCAACGTTCAGTATGCTACAGAAATTTATTCTCAACAACCGGTTTCTTCTCCCGGAGTTTGGAACAGGGTAGAGCAAAGAGCTTTAGAAGGGTTTGTATTTGCATTAACTCCATTTAATTTTACAGCCATTGCGGGGAACCTGCCTTCATCGGCAGCCATGATGGGAAACACCGTTGTTTGGAAACCATCAAACACACAAATATATTCTGCCAACGTAATAATGGAAGTTTTTAAAAAAGCAGGATTGCCCGATGGAGTTATAAATTTAATCTATGTTTCAGGGCCCGAGGCAGGCGAAGTAATTTTTAATCATCCAGATTTTGCTGGAATACATTTTACAGGTTCAACGGAAATTTTTCAGGACATCTGGAAAAATATTGGCAATAACATTCACAAATACAAAACATATCCAAGAATAGTGGGAGAAACAGGCGGAAAAGATTTTATTGTTGCACACCAATCTGCCGACATAAAAACAACGGTTACAGCCCTTACCAGAGGAGCTTTTGAATTTCAAGGACAAAAATGCAGTGCAGCTTCAAGAGCTTATATTCCAAGTAATTTGTGGCCCCAAATAAAACAAGGATTAATTGACGATTTAAAATCCATTAAAATGGGCCCAACAGACGATTTCAGTAATTTCTTTAATGCTGTGATAGATGAAAAGTCGTTTGATAAAATTTCTAAATACATCAGTAATGCAAAAGATAGCAAAGAGGTAGAAATAGTTGCAGGAGGAAATTGCGATAAAACAAGTGGTTATTTTATAGAACCAACCGTGTTACAGGCAAAAGACCCAAAATACATTACCATGTGCGAAGAAATTTTTGGACCAGTTTTAACTATTTATGTTTACGACGAAAACAAATTTGAAGAAACATTGAAATTGGTGGACGAAACTTCTACTTATGCACTTACAGGAGCAATTATTTCTCAAGACAGGTATGCCATAGAATTGGCAACAAAAACATTGAACAACGCTGCAGGAAATTTTTACATCAACGACAAATGCACCGGCGCAGTGGTAGGTCAGCAACCATTTGGAGGCAGTAGGGCAAGCGGCACCAACGACAAAGCCGGAAGTATGATAAATTTATTGCGTTGGGTATCACCACGTACCATAAAAGAAACATTTGTTCCAGCCACAGATTATAGGTATCCGTTTTTGGGATAGGAGAGTAAGAAGCATAATTATTTACAAAAAACACATTGAAAAAAAACTCAAATAATAGTTAATAAAGAGTATTCCAACATTATTTGTTGCTTACATTAATCTTTTGAACTTAAATTACTTGAATTATTTTTTTAATAAATTTTGTATCAAACATAAATTTAATTGCTGTGTTAAATATTTGTCTATAGATGAGATTAAATTTGTTTAAAATTTTAAATTAACAGATTGTTTTCTAAATTCGTAGTGAAAATAAAAAAGTAAATTCTAAAATAAACTAAAAAAAATAATCAAATTCACATTTAATTTGTATAATATGAAAACAATTAATTTAAAAAATTTCAAAGCATTAGTTTTTACAATAGCTGCATGCTATTTTTCTGTTTCTGCTCTTGCACAAAACCAAGTTACAACTCCAAGCCCTTTACCACAGGCTGCTCCGCAAAAAGAAATGGCAAAGCCAGCGCCTACAAATTCTACAATGGCAATGCCAGGCAACAACCAAGGGCCAATCAAGGAAGACATGGAGCAAAGAAAAAAAATGTCCGAGTTAAACAAACAAATTCAAGAAGCCGAAAAGGCAGGAAATGGAGCTACGCCCGAAATAACTGCTAAAAAAGAAGAATTAAAAAAATTGCAAGAGCAACTTAGAGCAAAAATGATGGCAGAGAACGAAAAAAGAAGGAAAGAAAACGAGGCTATTGCTGCAAAAAACAACGAAGCCAACCAAAAGATGAATCAATTAAAAAAAGAAATAAATGAAGCAGAAACTGCGGGCAAAGGAGAAACGGCAGAGGTAGTTGCAAAAAAAGCTGAACTAAAAAAATTACAGGATGAGGCAGCAGAGAGAGAGGCTAAAATAAAAGCAGAGAGAGAGCAGATGTTTAAAAACCGACCACAACCAAGCCCAGAAGACATGGAAGCCAATAAAAAAATGGGGCAATTGAGCAAGGAAATAAGAGA
>JBAXQC010000043.1:0-25398 GCA_037131955.1 Bacteroidota bacterium | reverse complement strand
TGCTCTAAGCTTATCTCAGAAATTAGTGGTTCTAAGCCTCCATTTTTAAATGTAACAACCCCTCCAATGCCAATTTTAAACCCCCAATCAATTACTTTTTTTGCTTGTTCAATGGTTCCTCCAAAACAATGAAAAACACCTTTTTGATGATTGGATTGTAAGAATGATTTTAAATTAGTTGATTCAATAATCTCTATACTTCTGGAAAGAGATTCTCTACAATGAATAGAAACAGGTAAATTTAAATCCTTTGCCCACTCTAGTTGGGTTATAAATGCATCTTCTTGTTGTGGAATAAATGTTTTATCCCAGTAAAAATCTAAACCTATTTCTCCAACACCAATGTAATTTCCGTTGACTAAATAGGCATGAATTTTAGTTAAATCTTCTTTGTAATTTTCAAAAACGGAGCATGGATGCAAGCCCATCATGGCAAAACAACATTCGGGATTGTTTTTTACTAATTGATGCAAATCATCTATAGATTCAATGTCGATGTTTGGCAATAAAAAATAATGTATTCCAGCTTTTTTTGCCTTAGCAATTTGTTGGTCTATGTCTTCTTTAAATTCTTTTACATAGAGATGTGTATGTGTATCAATCATTACTTTCCATTGAAGTTTGTCATTGTTAATTGAAGCCCAATTGTTCCAAAAGCCAAACACACCTCAGCCGCTTTTTCTGTGCGTTCTTGGAGCTTGCTTTCTTCTTCTTTGTCCCATTTACCTAAAACATAATTCACTTGACTTCCTTTGTTAAATTCATTGCCAATGCCGAACCGCAATCTCGAATAATTTGTGGTGTTTAATACAATTTGAATGTCTTTTAGTCCGTTGTGTCCTCCATCGCTACCTTTCCCTTTTAGTCTGAGTGTGCCAAATGGCAGGGCTAAATCATCTGTTACTACAAGAATATTTTCCATTAGAATTTTTTCTTTGGTCATCCAGTATTGAAGAGCCTTTCCGCTTAAGTTCATATAAGTGGTGGGCTTAACTAAAACAAATACATGCGATTTATGCTTAAACTCCGATACCATTGCCAATCGATCTATTTTAAATGAAACATCAAATTTTTTAGCAATAAAATCTGCTACTAAGAATCCAATATTATGACGGGTGTTTAAATATTCTTCTCCAATGTTTCCGAGCCCTACAATTAAAAACTTTGCCATTCCAATTTTTTTTACTTTTTTTATCCTAAATTAAAGTTCAAAAAAACTAATTTATTTTTCAAAACAGAAACAATCATGCGTAAATTATTTGTGTTTTTTTTGTTTGTGCATTTTGTTTCCTTTTCTCAACAAGCTTACAAAGTAGAAATTGATTTGAAAAAAGTTAGCAGCAAAGGAATTAAAGTAAGGGTTCAATTACCCGATAGTTTATCTAATGAAGATGTGTTTTGTTTTCCGGCAATAATCCCTGGAACTTATGCCAGGTATGATTTTGGAAGAGTAGTTTCTAAATTTAGAGCAGAAGATTCAAGAGGGAAAAAAGTTTCGTTTAAAAGGGAAAACACAAATACCTTTTCGTTTAAAAAAAACAAACAAGTAAAATACCTTGAGTATTGGGTAAAAGATACTTGGCAAGAAAAGAAAAGTACCAATTATATTTTTCAACCGGCAGGAACATATTTTAACGAAGGGAAAGTTTATGTATTAAATTTTTCAGGTATTGTTGGATATGTTCAAAGCAAATCTAAATTACCATTTGAATTAAAGATCAGTTATCCAGAAAATTTATTTGGCAGTACTTCAGTAACCACAAAAACTATAACAAAAGGAAACGACACTTATTTGATTAAAGATTACAATGAATTGATTGATTCGCCAATGTTGTATTGCAGAGCAGATACAACCTCTTTTTATGCCGGTGATTCAAAAATTGGGTTTTCTATATTTTCTGAAAATGATATTGTAAATGCACAAGTTGTTGCAAATAGCATGAAGCCTTTGACTTTTAGTTTGAAAGATTTCTTTGGAAAGCTCCCTGTAAAAAACTATCAGTTTTTGTATTATTTTTCTGACCCATCAAACAAAAAGACAAGAGGAGATGGTGGACTTGGTGCTTTAGAACACAACTATTCTTCTTTTTATTTTTTAATTGAGCAAAAAGATACAACATCTATAAAACACATGGTAAGAGACGTATCCTCTCACGAGTTTTTTCATATTCTAACTCCGTTAAACATTCACTCAGAAGAAATTCAGAATTTTGATTTTCAATCGCCTAAAATGTCTAAACATTTATGGATGTACGAAGGAATAACAGAATATTTTGCTCACTTGGTTCAAGAAAAGGGAGGTTTAATTACTCAAAAAAGATTTGTGGAAATTATTCGCTCCAAAATGATTGAAGCAGATAATTATCCTAACCATTCTTTTACCGAAATGAGTAGTAAAATTTTACAAGATGAGTTTAAACCTTCTTATGCTAACGTTTATGAAAAAGGAGCTGTAATAGCATTTTTGCTTGACATAAAATTAAATGAGATGAGCGAAGGAAAGAAAAATTTAAAAGATTTGATGCTAGAGCTTTCTGCTTTATATGGCCCAAATAAAAGTTTTGCCGATTCTGCTCTGTTTGATATAATAGCCGAACATTCTTATCCTGCAATAAAATCTTTTTTAATGGATTATGTTCAAGGTATCAAAGAATTGCCCTATCAAGAATACTTCCAGAAAATAGGATATACATTTATTAAAGAAGAAAAAGATACTGTGAGCGGTTTAGGCAAAAACAATTTATACTATGAACCCAGCGCAGATGGTATTTACGTTTATGGTGTTGATCAAGTTAACAATCCTTTATCCCTTAAAACCAACGATGTAATTGTTTCCTTAAATGGTATAAAAATAACAGAACAAAATGCAATTGAAAAGTTAGAAGAGTTAACAAAACCAAATGCAGGAAAACTTTATGAAATAGAACTTTTAAGAGATAAAAAATCAATAAAAAGTTCAGGCACAACCGTATTGTATGAACGAACAAGAAAGAATGTAATTAAAGAGATTGAAAACATAAACGAAAGTCAAATAAAATTTAGAGAATGGATGCTGGAATAGAGGCTAAAACAATTCTGTCTTTTTTAAAAAAGTTAGAATCCAATAATTCAAAGGAATGGATGGATTTAAATAAAAAAGAATATGAAAAATCTAAAGAACATTTTTTGAAGATTGTAGATTTTATAATAGAAAGCACTTCTAAATTTGATGGAACAATTGCTCACCTTGAGTCTAAGAAAACAATATTTAGAATAAACAGAGACGTAAGATTTTCAGCAAACAAAGCGCCCTACAAAAACAACTTTGGCTCATCAATTAATAGAGATGGAAAAAAAAGTAATATGGCGGGTTACTATTTGCATTTACAAAACAACGGCACATTTATTGGAGCAGGTGTATATATGCCTCAAGCAGATGTTCTACAAAAAATAAGACAAGAGATAGATTACAATACCAAAGGGTTTGAAAAAATTGTTACTTCAAAATCTTTCAAAGAGTATTATAGTGGACTGGATGAAAGCGACAAGCTTAAAACAGCGCCCAAAGGATACGATAAAAAGGCGGACAACATAGAATGGTTGAAACTTAAAAGTTTTATTGCAATTAAAAACTTTAGCAATTCAGAAGTTACTTCTCCAACTTTTTTAAACGAAGTAGTAAAAGGATTTAAATTAGCAAAACCTTTGATAGATTTTATTAATGAACCCTTGGTAAACAATTAAAACTGAAATGAAAAAAATTGCACTTTTCCCTGGTTCATTCGATCCTTTTACAAAAGGACACTTTTCAATTGTGAAAAAGGCACTGCCATTGTTTGATAAAATTGTAATTGGTATTGGTGAAAATTCTAATAAAACATATCTCTTTAGTTTAGAACAACGAATTAATTTTATTAAATTCAGTTTTAAAAATAATTCGCAAATAGAAGTGGGAAGTTATAATAATCTTACAATAGACTTTTGTAAAGAGATTGGTGCAAGCTATATTTTACGGGGTTTAAGAAATTCTGTAGATTTTGGTTTTGAAAGAAATATTGCACAAATGAACCATGCCATGATGCCAAGCATAGAAACTGTTTTTTTGGTTACTGACCCAGAGTTGTCTGCCATTAGTTCTACAATTGTTAGAGAAATAATTAGGCACCACGGAAACGCTTCAGAATTTGTTCCAGATGGAATGTTGGACATATAAACATGAGGATATTAATTCTAGTTTTTGTATTAATTAGTTCTAAAATATTTTGTTTAGATACAAAAATAAAGGGAACATATCTCAAGAATCCTTCTAAAAAAATCTACTTATACAGGTACAACGATTTATTAAATCAAAAACTTCAATTAGAAGCAGAACAATTAATTAATGAAAACGGTGAGTTTGAAATTTTATTTGATGTAAAGCAGACGGAGCAAGTTGTATTAATAAGTGATAACAGTAAAACAACTTTAATTGTAGAACCAAGTCAAACAATACAAATAAACATCTTTCCCCCAAAGGAAAATAAGCAAATAAGTTTTTTAAATCCACCTAAAACATATTGCGATTTTTCTACTGACACTAATAACATAAACTATAAAATTCAAAAAATAGAAGCTTGTATAGATACTTTTACAGACAACCACTTTGAGTTATTTTTAAAACCTATTTTGCTTGCTCCATTACTTCCCTCATTAGAAGTTTCTATTGAAAGTAAGTTGGGGCTAAAAACAGCAAAAGAAAAAAATTATTTGTTGTATACAATGGCAAAATTATACGACGCTTCTCAACCAAAAAAACGAATTATAAGAGATAAATATTTTTTGAGTAGCATTGATTTTAGTAACCATGAATACTTTAATTTTTTTAGGTATCATTTTTCGAATGCACTACAAAATATAACCACATTGCCAGAAGGAGAAGAAATTGAATCTGACATAAATAAAAAACACGATTGGGAAGCATTGGTAAAACATATTAAACAAGCAGATTTAAGTATTAAAAACGATACCCTTGCACAGCTAATAGTTTTGTTTGGATTAAGAAGCTGGTACAATCAAAGAGGTAACAATCAAAAAAATGTTGAGTTTTTATTGCGTTCAACAGAGTTGTATAGCAAAAGCAAAAATGTGGCTACAATTGCTAAGAATCTTTTGTTAGAATTACAGCAATTTCAAAATGGTTTTCCAGCCCCAGACTATGTATTTTTAAATGAAGCCCAAAAGGAAATTACAAAAGAAACTACAAAGGGGCAGTATTTGTATATAAGTTTTTACAGCAGCGATTCACCAGAGTTTATTCAAGAGTTTCCATTATATGATAAGTTAAGAGTTCTATATGGAAAGAAGGTGAGCTTTTTGTTTGTTTCTTTGGATGAAAAAAAGGAGACTTTTTTAGAGTTTTTTACCGATAAAAAAGTTCCCGAAAATTTTGTTTTTTTAAATAGAGATAGAAAACTATTGGAGAATTTTGGAGTTAAGTCTATACCTCAAAACATGTTGATAGATCTGGATGGCGATTGGAAAAATTATTCAGTCCTATCGCCAAGCCAAGGCCTTGAGAACGTTCTAAAACAGTTGAAATAGAAACTCTATTCGTTTTCAATTTTTTTTCTTACTTCTTCAATCATTTGTTTTACTTTTCTAAAAAATTGGAATCTCTGTTTTTCGGAAACACTGCTAATTAATATTGATTTTTTTACTAAATTTTGAATCCACCTTTCATTTTCTAAGCAGTAGTTTAAATTAAAAGTTTGCAAAGAATTAAATGTATTAAAACCCAAAAGAGAAATTTTTAACTGGTCTGCTTGCACCAGCATAGAGTTGTTGCCTATTTGAACTTCGCATGAATACAAGTGAAAATTTTTTGCACCTTCGGTAGGAGGGTTTTTTCTGGGAAACTTTGTACCCATTTCTGCTTGCAATTGCAAATGTTCCATCATTTCTTCAACGTCGTCGCAAACAGATAGGGCATCTTTTTTTGTGGCGAATAACCCTGAATCCCAATAATAAGTAATCTGACTTAATGTACTGCTTATCGTTTCTTCTGTCCAAACTTCAGTAGATTCTATATTTTGGTATATTCTACTAATTTCTTTGCTAAGATTTATTACTTCGGGAGAAATTAATTTTTTGTCAAATTTTTTTCCGTCTAATGTGGTATCGTTTAGTATTGATTTTCTCCAATAGAAATATTTAAAAGGTGTTAGGTATTCAAAATCTAGATGATGAAAAAGTGGAACATCTTCTGCCGCAAAATAAAAATGTATGTTGCTAAATTCATGCAGTTGTAAAAACTCTTTTTTTATACTTTCTAAATATCCCGAAAGTTTAACACGCTCTACTCCTAATGATTTGTATGTAAAATTTACAAACCCCGTCTCTTTATTTTCCATAATACTCGGAGAAATATTAAACTTGGTGCAAATAGTCATTGTTTCGTCGTAGCTTAAAGCACTATCTCCTCTTAGTCTTCTATAGGCACTATCAAGGCTAACTCCCAAAACTTCTGCCAGTTCGTCTGCCAAAGAAATGTTCTTGGAAATTGTTTTTTTTAGTTTTTCTAAAAACACAACTTGCAAAGGAAACTTAACTTCGTTTTTTTTCATTGTTTCAAGTCTTATTTTATGTTCTTTAGTCCTTCTAGTGATGACAAATCGTTTGGACGAATCATTAATGCTTTATTAAACAAAACTTTTGCTTCTCTATAGTTTGCCAAGCTCAAATGATTCCAGGCGCTAAGGTGAACAACATCGTATTCAAAAGGAAATAAATTAAGTGCTTTGTCTAAATACTTTTTAGAAACCAAATGATCTTTTCTGTTGTAGTAAATTAGGCCTAATCTAAAATTTGATATATAGTTTGAAGGATCAATTTTTAAGATAGCTTCGTACTGCCTAATAACATCATCCCATTTTTCTAATGCAGAAAGTGGATATACATAACCAAGCAAAGGTTCAATGGCTGCAGGCATCAGAGAAATTGCTTTTTTATAATAAACCACTGATTGGTCATTTTTTCCTGCCAAGTAGCTTAACCAACCCATTCTTAAATTTATCTCATAGTTTTCTGCCGAGTAATATGGTTTTAAAACATAAATGGCACTGTCGTATTGATAGCGGTATTCGCAAGCATAGCTTTTACTAAAGCCAGATATACTATTTCCTTCTTGCGAAAAGGCATTTGTTAGTGTAGCTACTAAAATAAATGCTAGTAAAATTAGTTTTTTCATAATGTGTATTTAAGTGTTAATGATGTTTGAATTCTTTGGTAATTAAATGAAGATACTCCACTGGTTGAGCCGGGTATTCTATAATTTGTATAATCTATGCTTCTATTATACAAAACTACTCTTGGAACAAAGGTAAATTTTTTAATAAAGATGGAAGCTTCTATATCAAAGTAATGCCTTGTATTGTCTAACGAAGTAAAAATTCCACTGCCCCAAAAAGCAATTAAATTATTGTTGTTTCCATTAAAATAACCTGCTCTAAACCAAAGTGTATTACTGAACTTTTTTCCTAAGGATATACTAAAGGGAGAATTAAAATTGGCAGAATCTTTTTGTAAAAACAATTTACCAACTACATATAATTTGTGATTCCCCAATGGCAGAATACTGATGGTGTTTTCGCTTTGAATTTGTTTAAAAGTGCCTAAAGAAAATATTGCAGGATTTGTTTCAAATGTAAAAAATGGTCGTTGAAATTTAAAGTGAGCACCAAGAGCAAATCCACTTGAATTTATATCGTTATTAAAATAATTTAATCTTATGTTATTATTTTTATCAGGCACTCCAGCAGGGATTCCATAGGTAATTGTACCCGTGCTTACAAAATAATTATAAAAAACACCTAACTCAAAATTCTGTTTTGGTTTATACACTGCCATCCCGTAAAAGCCATTCTGTATCCATGGAAATTCTACCTCTTTTTTTTGGTTATTGTAATTTACAAGATTGTATGAAGTTAATTTGTTGTAGGAATAACCTAAGAAAAACCTCCATTTAGGATTTAATTTATAATCTACAATAAAACTATTTATGGAAATGTTTTCCGGAAAAACTACATGAGCATAATTTTTTGTATCGGAAGTTAATTGAGCAACTTGATTTTTATTTCCAATAAGAATTCCGTTGTACAAAGTAAGAGTTAATAATGGCTTTGATTTTTTTTCTTTATTATAGCTAAGCCATTGTATATCTTCAAATCTGCTGAGCTTTTCTAACGTTAAAAAGTAATAATCAATTGCTAGTTTGTTGTTAAATTCTTTTGAAAGGGAATCAAGCAATATAAGTGCTTTCGAATAATTTTGATTGTAATAATAGCTAAGAGCTTTTCTTAGTTTTAACTTTTCCAATTTAAATGCTTCTGTATTTTTCTTGCTGTAATTTATTACTTCATCAAATTTATTATCGATAAACATTTTCTCTGAAATGCTATCCTCAACAGAATAATTTTGGGCAGAACTTATTTCTACCATAAAAAATATTACGAAGAGAGTTGGCCAGAAATTCTTCGCTTTTTTGAACAATAGTTCCATTCTGTAATTTGTTCTTTTTTTATAACTGATTTGGCACTAAATGAAAATAATTTTATGCCAAATAAATAGTAATCACATTTATTATTTACTTCTTTATGATATTCCTCAATACTATTTTCCGAGACAAATTCAGCGCCTTTAACATTTATAAATGGAGCAAAAATATCTATTACCCACTTAAAATAGGTAACATTAAACAACATAGGAGAAATATTTTCTTTAACACATAAACCACTTTCTGTAGAGAACAATATTTTATAGTGAGCTAAAAAGAAATAATATAGAAGTGATTTTTTGTCGCCGTCAAAAGTTGTGAATCTTAATATATTTCCGTCATTTACAAAATATGCTGCCGACATAGTTTTATTGCACCACAAATACATTTCGTTGTAGGCTGTGGTTAATACATTCCATTCCCATACAATTTTGTTTTTGTCTTCATACCTAAGTGAAGTTCCGGGAGAAAAACTAAATGCTTCGGAAAGGTCTTCGTCAATTATTAAGTTACTAATTGTTTTGCCTTCTTTAGGAGTTCCATTTTCTATTACTTCTTTTTTGTTAAAATTATTTTCTACAAAAATTCCAAAAGGATAATCAATAGTTTGAGAACCTATTTTTGGAAAATATTGAACTTGGAAATGCAAATGCGGCTCGGGAGAGCGTCCAGAACTTCCACACAAAGCAACAATGTGTCCTTTTTGAACATAATCGCCAATCATTACTTGTGCAGAACCTTTTTTTAGGTGACTTAGTTGTGTATATAACCCCGCTCCGTGTTGTATAACCATAGAATTACCCCAATTTTCTTTGGTATTTGATTTGCCAATAATATTATCTTCAATATCATTTGTTAGCATAACAACATATCCATTGGCCGGGCTTAATACAGGTTTTGAAAAGCAGTAATAATCTTCTGGCTTTAAGCCTGGATCATTGTACGTTTTCATTTCATCGTCTAGCAACACAAAATCTAAAGCCTTAGACCAAGGCCCTAAATGAGTTATTCCTCCGTTATGTCCCTGCGAAACCATCCAGTGTCCGTAGAACGGAAGAGAAAGCTGAATTCGTGAAAGTTGCTCTTGAATGGGACTTAAAATAGAATTTAAATACAGATTTTTTTCAGGTGAAAAATATTGGAATGGAACCCATTTAAATCCTTTAATGGGTTTTATAAACCTCATGATAGAAAGTGAAATAAAAACAGAAATAACAAATGGAAGTGTAAGAGAAAAAAGCTGAAATGAAATTAAAAACTTGGTTAGAAAAATACTAATAAGCATTAGAACCGGAAAAAAACACATCACCCAAAGCATTGGCAACCATCCCGGAATAAGAAAAAAAGTGGCAAAGGACAGAGCATAAAAAATAAAATTTGCACCCAATAAGTGTTGCGACAATAAATTTGTGTCAAGTCCATATACCTGAAACATAAACCAAGCGAACGAAAACGCTAAAAAAGAAAAAACAAATGAAATTCTAGAATAGATAAACAATGCAATACTTATAATTAGTCCTGCAACAAGGTGTGAATTAAAAAACACTCCTGCTATTGTTCTTAAATACTCAACAATAAAATTAGGCAAATGAAATTTTAATATTTCTTCGTCAAAATATACAATGGGATTAACAGATTCTCTTAGTAATTCGTTGGCGGCATAAATTCCTTTTTCGGAATAGCTAATGTTGGGGAAGCTACTGGCTGCCAGCATTACAATGTAGGCACAAATGATAAATGGCAAGGATAAATAAGGCATGCCCCATTTTGCAGCCCAATTTTTTATCCAAAAAGTCATGGCAAAACACAAAAGATTTGCCGAGAGAAAAAGTAGCACAAAAGGAAAATTAAATTGGTAGGGAAATGATAAAAAAAGAGAAATCATTAAATGATTAAAGCCCCAATATCCATTTTGTATTTCTTGTTTGTCGCTTATAAAAAGAAAAGAAAGTAAGTTTCCAAAAACAATACCAAGCAAACCTAAAAGGCCACTAAGTGGATTAAAGAAAGTAATTAGTAAACAGGCAATGCCCAGCAGCTCATCTTTAGAAAAGAATATTTGAGCATAGCTGTTTATGCTTGCTTGCCACCAAAAAAAGAGTCCTGTTTTGCTTTCAGATTTCAAAGTTGAAACGATGATAAATGTTTTGGCATAGATTCTAATTGTTCTAATGTATGAATGGTTTCTCTTTCTCTAATAATATGAACTTCTCCTTTTTCGTCTATCATAACTACTCTTGGTCTCATCTGAATAAACTGCATCCATTGAGTCATGTTATATGCTCCTACTCTATGAACAACTACGTTATCTCCTTTAGAAAGCAATGGCAAAGTTATGCTTTCTCTTACAACATCAATATTCATACACAAAGGTCCATATAAAACCATGTCTTCTGTGTGATGAGAGAATTCTTGTGCCGGAGATATTTTATGATTGTACCAAAATGCTGTAAACAATATATTTACTCCAAAGTCCATGATGGTGGCACGTCTTCCATCGCTTAGCCTTTTTGTTGCCAATACCGAACCAAGCAAATATCCAGCATCGTCAACCATTGCTCTTCCTGTTTCTAAAATTAAAAGAGGCAATTCATTTTGTTTAAAACCATAATTTAAAATTACACTTGTTATAGCTTCTGCATATTCGTCGATGGTTGGAATAATATCTGCTCCTTGCAAATAAGAACCTTTTAAACTGTTGGCAGATGCAAACCCACCACCCATATCTAAATACTCTATAGTTTTGTTCCATTGCGATTTAATGTTTACCGCTAAGTCGCAAAGCTTTGATGCAGCAACAGAATAAGCACTAACGGCAAGCATGTACGTTCCAATGTGACAATGCAAACCGGTTAAATCTAACCATTCGTTTGCCATTACTTTGTTTATACAATTCCAAGCTTGTCCGTTTTCGTAATTAAATCCAAACCTATCCCACATAGGATAAACACCTGTGTCCATATTAACACGAATGGCTACTCTTGTTTTTTGTTTTCTTTCTTCTGCCATTGCCGATACCTCAAACAATTCGTCAAAGTGATCTAAGTGGATAACAGAATTATTTTCCATTGCTGTTTTTAATTCCTGCGTAGTTTTATCAGGTCCATTAAATAGTATTTTGTTACCGGGTACTCCGTTTTGAATGGCTTTTTGGTACTCAAATCCCGAAACCACTTCGGCCCAAATGCCTTCTTGATGAAAAACATTGCACACCGCATTGATGTAATTTGTTTTGTATGACCAAGCAAACTGAACCTTTGGATACCTTGTTTTAAAAGCTCTTTGTGCTGCTCTAATGTTTTTTCTTAACTGCTTTTCCGAAATTACAAAACAGGGTGAACCATGTTCTCTTATAATTGATTTTACAGAAACGCCATCAATATCTGTAACGGGTGTATATTCTGTTCTTGTTCCAAATTTGTTGGAGATTCCAGTATTTAATTTTGTAATTACTGGTCTTTCATAAATTATTTTTGACATATCTTTCTTTAAGATGTTATAGTTCGCCTATTGTTGAAATTTTTTCGTATTCTTTTAAATCCACAATCATGTCGTAAGAATATCGTACAAACATTTTGCCCGGAATGTATTCATTAAATGGTTTTACTTTGTCGCCCAAGGCCAATGATACAAGTGCTTCGGGATGATTTTGACCACAGCCAGTTGCCAAATATACCCAGGCCGGAAACCTTGGATTTATCTCCAGCAAAAAGTACTCTCCATCGTTGTTACGAATAAACTCTAATTCGTTTCCGCCTTTCCATTTTAATGCTTTAATTACCTTTTTTGCACTAGCAATAAGTTCGGAATCATCTGTAGCTACTCCTGCCCAAGCCTTCCCTTTGTCTGTAATATACAACTTCCTCATTGGCACAGCGCCTATGCAATTGCCGTTTCCATCGCCAATGGCAGTAACGTTAACTTCTTGTCCCGAAACAAACTGCTGAATAATTACAGGCAAACCCCATTTCGCCGAAATTTTATGAAAATAGCTTGTAACTTGGTCAGATGTATAAGCAATACTTGCATCGTAAAATTTACCTTTTACAACCATTGGGTAAGTAAATTCGTGCTGAAGTTTAGAAATTTCTGCGGCACTAAAAATCATTTTGCTAAATGGAACTTTTATTCCATTTTCTTTTCCAAAATTATACAATACAGATTTTTGCCTTGCATCAAATTGTTCTAATGTGGGAAGAAACATTTTTATTCCAAAAGCATCAAAAATTTGCTTTTCAGCTTTTATAAAGTTGTGCAATTCTGCATCAAAATTTGGAATTATAACGTCTAGCTTTTCTACTGAGTTAATGTAAGCTAAGCGCTGCATTAAACTCTCTACGCCGGCTCCGGGCAAAGGAATTTGGTAAGAATAATCTACCAGCTCGTGCATGTATAAGCCAGGTTCTAGAGATTCATAGGATAAACCAATAATTCTAACCTCGTAAATTTTACTTTCTTTAAGAGAGCGAATTACAGGAATTCCGGGCCCTGGACTATCAATATTATTTAGGCCTGTTACACCTACGGTTATTTTTTTTCTCTTAACCATTGTTGTCCATTAATTGAAAACTTTTTAGCATATCAATAAAATCGCCAAGGTCTTTTTCTATCCTCGATTCTTCTACTTCATATTTTTCCATAATAAACTTTAAAACTTCCTTTGGAGAACTCCCTTCTTTTAGTTCTCTAATAATGTCTAATCCAATAGGGTTAGTAGAGTATGAGTCGCCGGTTGATGGGTTAAATAAAAATCCGGTATCACTTAGTGCAATGTTTTTTTTCATGGCTTGTATAGTGAGAAATTAATAGAGTTCTTGGTTGTTTTTAGACGGATTGTTTGAGTTTTCAAAAAAAGGTGTTTCTATTGTTGTTTGTGGGTTAGAATTTTTTCTTTTGATGTTGATGAACGAAATTAGATTTACGATTATTAAAATGGAAAGGGAAACAAATGCCATTTTGTAGCCTGCTTTGTAGTTTTGTTTTTTGTGATACGACGAAATGATGTATTCCATTTTTGAATCAAAAAAAGGACTTGCTTCCAGTTTTTCCAAACCATCCAGCAGCCTCAGTGCTTTATCTGTTCCTGTTCGGGTTTTCATACTATTAGTTGTATAGTTTATTTAAATGTTTTCTTAAATTCTCTTTTGCTCTTGCTACCAACGATTCAACAGCTTTTTCTGTAGTTTCTAAAATTAGCGCCACTTCTTTGTAGTTTAATTTCTCCATTTTGGTAAGCACAATTACAATTTTTTGCTTCTCTGGTAATTTGTCTATGCAGGCATATAAATTTTTTGCCATTTCTTTTTCTTCTGTAACAATTCCCGGATGATAATGATGAGCAAGATGTTTTGACTCTTCATTTTTTGTCCCAAAAAATGAAACTAATTTTCCCCATTTATTTTGCCTTTCTCTTTTCTTTATCAAGTCTAAACATTTGTTTACTGTAATTCTATACAGCCATGTAGAAACTTCTGACTCTTCTCTAAACTTCTCTAAATTGTTCCAAACACTAATAAAAACCTCTTGCGAAATGTCTTCTGCATCTTCTCTATTTTTCATAAAGCCAAATGCAGTATTAAAAACCTTGTTTTTGTTTTTTGCAACTATCTGTTTAAACTTTTCTTCCAAGGTTCTTTCTTCTATTTCTTGTTAAATAGGTGTTGCAAGCATTATTTTTATTAGCAAATATACCTCAATCTCTCCTTCATTTATTTTAATACAACGCAAGAGCACTTAAACGATATTTTTTACAATAATGTTCCATCTATTTTTTGTGCAATTGTAAGTGTTAAAATTCAAAGAACTAATTCATGTATTTAGACTAAAGCTACGCTTGAACCCCTCGAAGCTTTTTGTTTGGTATGCTTAAATAATTGAAAAATAGCACTGTAAATTTTGTTTTAGAAATAAGGTATTGCTGTTAAGCACCATTTTTACCATAAATAATTGTAAATTCTGAGTTTGTTTGTATTAATTTAATTCCTTCTAAGATTAATTTCTATTTGTTTTTATATATTTTTGCTACGTAAAGAAGTTTAGAAAAATCTTAATTATGATAGTTGAGCAAAAAGTACCGAGTCCTGGAGAATCTATTTCGGAAGTAGTAATAGCCCGTTGGTTAAAAAAAGATGGAGATTACGTAGAAAAGGACGATGAGTTGTGCGAAATTGATTCAGACAAGGCAACATTAACTGTTAATGCCGACGAAGCAGGTGCATTTAAGGCATTGGCTGCCGAAGGAGATACGGTAACAGTTGGTTCTGTAATTTGTACTATAGATACCGCTGCTGCAAAACCTGCCGCCGCAGAAAAGGCAGAAGAGCCAAAACCAAAAGCAGAAGAAAAAAAGGCAGAAGAAAAGCCTGTGAAAGTTGAAGCTAGCAATACTACAAGCTATGCAGCGGGAACTCCCTCGCCAGCCGCTAAAAAAATAATGGACGAAAACAATGTTTCGGCCTCACAGGTAAGTGCAACGGGTAAGGATGGACGAATAACAAAAAGTGATGTGCAAAACCTATTGGCCAATGGTTTTGTGGCCCCTGCAAAATCTGCAAATTCTTTTTCTAGCAGCAGAGAAACCGACAGACAAAAAATGACGCCGCTTAGAAAAAAGCTTTCTCAACGCTTGGTGTCTGTTAAAAATGAAACGGCCATGCTCACTACTTTTAATGAAGTAGACATGAGTGCAATAATGGAAATTAGGAAAAAATACAAAGACAAGTTTTTCGAAAAGCACAATGTTGGCGTAGGTTTTATGAGCTTTTTTACAAAGGCGGTTACCGAAGCACTTCAGTTGTTTCCGGCGGTGAATGCAATGATTGATGGCGAAGAAATTGTTTACCACAAATATGCCGACATAGGAATTGCAGTTAGCGCCCCAAAGGGTTTGGTAGTTCCGGTGGTTAGAAATGCTCAAGAACTTAGCTTGGCACAAATAGAACAAGAAATTAAAAATTTAGCAGTAAAAGCCCGCGACAATAAAATTACCTTGGAAGACATGAGCGGTGGCACCTTTACCATTACCAACGGAGGCGTTTTTGGAAGCATGATGAGTACACCAATTATAAATCCGCCACAAAGTGCAATTTTAGGAATGCACAATGTGGTAGAAAGACCAATGGCCATAAATGGCAAAGTAGAAATAAGACCAATAATGTATGTGGCACTTAGCTACGACCACAGAATTATAGACGGAAGAGAATCTGTAGGCTTTTTGGTGAAAGTGAAAGAGATGTTAGAAAATCCACATAAAATGCTGTTTGGTGGCAAGGATCCTGATCAGATATTGTTGGAATTGTAATAAAGCGTAAGAGCTCCAATTTGAAGATAAAACAAAAAGGAAATTCTTAAATTATTTATAAAGTAGTAGCTTTTTACTCTTAAAAACACAGTTCATTACATAGCTAATTTTAAAAATGGTAAAAGAATAAGCTGCAAACAAGGTGAATTTTTTAAATAACTATTTCAAATATTACTCAACAAAAGATTTTGTTTTTAGATTTGTATAAACAAGTTTGCAATTGACAAAACAAGAACACATAGAATATTGGGTAACTGGTTCCGAAGATTCATGGGAATCAGCATTAGTTTTGATGAATAGCAATCATAATTCTATGGCTGCTTTTTGTTTTCATTTGAGCATAGAAAAACTATTGAAAGGCATTTGGGTCAAAAACAATGAAAGCAATTTCCCTCCAAGAATACATAATTTAATAACCTTACACAATGGCGCCAATTTAAATTTAGAAACAGATATTTTAGCAGAGTTTTCTTCAATAAATTCTTGGAATTTAGAGGGACGTTATACTGAATATCGAACTAAAATGTATCTTGCAATTAACAAACAATTTTTAGATTCAAAAATAGAAAACCTAACAAAAATAAAAACATGCTTACTAGAGATATTGCACTAACCCTTGCAAACAATTTTATTAATGATTTAAAAAGTTTGGGCTATTATCCTAATCAAGTTTATATGTTTGGCTCAATGGTAAAAGGTAATATACATGAATATTCTGATATTGATTTAGCTATATGGGATAAAAAATTAACAGGAGCTATGCACTTAGATTATGATACACTAAAACTGTTGTTGGTAAAACACCCAAACATTGAATTACACCCCTACAACACTGCCGACACCGAAGAAACCAACCCTTTTATTGAAGTAATTAAAAAAACAGGAATACAAATACCCATTAACGATATAAATGTGGTGAATGAACCCAATGAGGATTAGAATAAAGAGAAATGAAAAAACATTAAACAGTGAAACACAATACACGGCAATCTTCAAAAAGTGTGTATTTAAAAACCACTTGAAGCACCATTAACTACAACTCACTATCAAACAAAAAACCCTCGAAAGTTTCGAGGGCCTAATGTTCGTAGAAAAAAATTTCAGATTATCCTTTCAAAGCTTCTGCACCACCTACAATCTCTAAAATTTCGTTGGTAATACTTGCCTGACGTGCTTTGTTGTAGGTAAGTTTTAAGTCTTTTATCAAAGCACCAGCATTGTCTGTGGCTTTGTGCATGGCTGTCATTCTAGCTCCGTGCTCCGAAGCATGGCTGTCTAACAATGCTTTGTAAAGTTGTATTTTAAGCGATTTAGGAATCAATTCCGTTACAATATACTCTTTGCTTGGCTCAAACAAATATTCTACCTTAGAAGAACTTGAAGTGCTTTCTGGTTTTTGAACAGGAAGAAACTGTTCTTCTTGCAGTATTTGCACAGCCGCATTTTTAAACTGATTGTAAATAATAATTACTTTATCAAATTGCTTGTTTGCAAATGCATTCATCACCAATTGAGCAACTGGTGCAACCTGATCAAACGTTAAATTGTCAAACAATTCATTTAAATGCCTAGGCAAATCGGAACCAATAATATGGTATTCAGTTCGTTTAAAAAACTCGTCCGATTTTTTTCCAATACACAACATACTCACCTTGGCGTTGGCATATTCTTGTGTAGCTAAGTAAGATGCTTTTTTTATTACGTTGTTGTTAAAGGCTCCACACAATCCTCTGTTAGAGGTAATAGGAATTAACAACACATTTTTTACTTCTCTGGTTTCAGAATAAATGCCTTCGCTGCTTTCTAAAGAAGAACTTAAATTTTCTAAAAGATCTTTTAGTTTGTTGGCGTAAGGTCGCATTTGAACAATAGCATCTTGTGCTCTACGCAATTTTGCCGCCGAAACCATTTTCATGGCTTTGGTAATTTGCTGGGTAGAACTTACCGATGTTATTCTGTTACGTATCTCTTTTAAATTGGCCATTTTGCCTCTTTTTCTTGGTTATTTATTTAGCAAATCGTTTAGAAACTTCTTTTGCAACCACCTCAAGTGTTCCAGTTATTTCGTCCGTGAATTTACCTGCTCTCAAATCGCTTAATACACCGGCATGTTTACTTTCTAATACATTTAAATATTCTGTTTCAAACTCTTTTACTTTGTTCACAGGAACATCTCTCAATAATCCTTTTGTTCCGCAGTAAATAATAGCTGTTTGTTTTTCTACAGACAGAGGAGAAAATTGTCCTTGTTTAAGAATTTCAACGTTTCTTGAACCTTTTTCTAATACAGATTTTGTGGCTGCATCTAGGTCGGAACCAAATTTGGCAAATGCTTCTAGTTCTCGGTATTGTGCTTGATCTAGTTTAAGTGTACCTGCCACTTTTTTCATAGATTTTATTTGAGCGTTACCCCCAACACGTGATACAGAAATACCAACGTTAATGGCCGGACGAACACCCGCCAAAAACAAATTACTTTCTAAAAATATCTGTCCGTCTGTAATAGAAATTACGTTGGTTGGAATGTATGCCGAAACGTCTCCTGCTTGTGTTTCAATAATTGGAAGTGCTGTTAATGAGCCGCCGCCTTTTACTTTTCCTTTTAATGACTCAGGTAAATCGTTCATTTGAGAAGCAATTTTATCTGAAGCATTAATTTTTGCAGCACGCTCTAACAAACGGCTGTGCAAGTAAAACACGTCTCCAGGATAAGCTTCACGCCCCGGTGGACGACGAAGCAACAAAGAAACCTCACGGTAAGCCACAGCTTGTTTAGACAAATCATCGTAAACAATTAATGCAGGTCTTCCAGTATCTCTAAAATATTCGCCAATGGCAGCACCCGTAAACGGAGCATAAAACTGCATTGGAGCAGGGTCAGAAGCTGTTGCCGAAACAATAACTGTATACCTCATGGCTCCAGCATCTTCCAACGTTTTAAGTATTGACGCTACTGTTGAACCTTTTTGTCCAATAGCCACATATATACAAAAAACAGGTTCGCCTTTGTCAAAAAACTCTCTTTGATTTATAATAGCATCAATGGCTACCGCTGTTTTTCCCGTTTGACGGTCACCAATAATCAACTCTCTTTGACCTCTTCCAATAGGAATCATAGCATCAATTGCCTTAATACCAGTTTGCATTGGTTCGGTAACTGGCTGACGGTAAATTACACCCGGAGCTTTTCTTTCTAAAGGCATTTCAAACGTTTCGCCAGTTATTGGACCTTTTCCATCAATTGGTGTTCCTAAAGTATCAACAACTCTCCCCAACATTCCTTCGCCCACATTAACTGAAGCAATTTTTTTGGTTCTTTTTACGTTGTCGCCCTCTTTAATGTCGTTTGAACTACCAAGGATTACGGCTCCAACATTATCTTCTTCAAGATTTAATACTAAGCCTTTTTTTCCGTTGTCAAATTCAATTAATTCTCCAGATTGAACGTTAGAAAGGCCGTAAATACGGGCAATACCATCGCCTACCTGAAGAACCGTTCCAACTTCTTCTAATTGTGCTTCTGTTTTAAAGCCCGAAAGTTGTTCGCGGATAATTGCAGAAACTTCTGCTGGTTTAACATCTGCCATTGTAATATGGTTTTATTTATGATTTATATTTTTGATTCTACTAATTCTCTTTTTACCTTTCTAATTCTTGTAGATACACTGCTGTCGTATGATGTATCACCAATTTTAAGCACAAAACCGCCTATTAAGCTCTTGTCTATTTTTTCTATTAACTCAATTTCGGAATTGGTATTTTTTTGTACCAATTTTTTTATTTCCTCTCTTAATTTATCGTCCACCTTATTGGCAGTGGTTAAAATTATTTGAGTTATGTTTTTGTAATCGTCATACAATGCACCAAACTCTTTGGCAATAGACAATACCTGAGATTCTCTTCTTTTTGCTACTAAAAGCGAAACAAATGAAAAACTCAAGTCGTTTATTTGTGATTTAAAAATCTTAGAAAACAAATCCAGTTTTTGCGAAACTTTTACCACTGGGCTATCGAACAACATTTCTAAATCTCTAATGCTACTGATAGAATGCGACAAAAATTTCATGTCTTTATTTACTTCCTCTAAAAGATTTTTTTCTCTTGCAAGGTCCAATAAAGCTTGGGCATATCTTTTAGCTAATTTCTGGTTAACCATTTTGTATTAGTTAAGTTTTGCTTCGGCCAACAAATTAGCCATTAGTGCTTTTTGTTTTTCGTCGCTGCTCAATTCACTTTTTAAAATCTTTTCTGCAATTTCAACAGAAAGCACTGCAACCTGAGTTTTTATTTCGTTAATGGCAGCATTTTTTTCTGCTTTTATTTCTATCCTAGCAGATTCAATTATTCTTGAGGCTTCTTCGCCAGCTTTTTGTTTTGCCTCAGCCAAAATTCTGTCTTTAGATTCTCTGGCTTCTTTCATCATTTCTTCTCTTTCGGCCCTGGCTTCGTTCAACAATTTTTCGTTTTGGTTTTGGTAAAGTTTTAAATCTTCTTTGGCAATTTCTGCTGCTTTAAGAGCTTTTTCAATAGATTGTTCTCTTTCGGTAATTATTCCTAAGATTGGACCCCAAGCAAATTTTTTAAGCAAGAAAAATACAATTCCAAAAGACAAGACCATCCAAAAGATTAATCCAATTCCGGGTGTTACTAATTGCATATTATTTAATTTTTATGTTTAATAGTTTTAATTTTTTTCTCATTGCCCAACCAACCGTTGGGCAAGAGAAAAATTCTGTTGTAGATGCTTAGATAAAAAGAATCAATAAGCAAACCACAATAGCAAAGAAGGCAGCACCTTCTACAAGCGCCGCAGCAACAATCATGTTGGAACGGATGTCGCCTTGAGCGTCGGGTTGGCGAGCAATTGACTCTAATGCAGAACCACCAATTCTACCAATTCCCATACCTGCTCCAAGAGCTGCGATACCAGCACCAATTCCAGCGCCTGCTTTTGCAACTGCTGTGTTTGCTACTTCTTGTAATAACATCATTAATGTTGACATTTTGTTTTGTTTTTTGGTTTATAATTATGCCTTTCGGCGTGTTTTCAAGTATATTAAAATTAATGGTGAGCTTCTTCGTGGTGATGTTCTTCTAGGGCAGAGCCAAAATACAGCGATGCTAAAAGTGTAAAAACATAAGCCTGAAGAAATGCAACTAGCAATTCTAAAAAGTTCATAAATATGGTAAACGCCACAGATACTATAGAAACTCCATAGCCTACACCTGCACTCATTTCGCCAAAAATAAAGATTAAGCTAAAAAAGGCAAGGGCAATAATGTGTCCAGCAGTGATGTTTGCAAACAATCGCAGGCAAAGTACAAGCGGCTTAGAAATTAAACCCATCAACTCAATAATTGGCATCAAAGGAATAGGAAATTTTAACCACCATGGAACGCCCGGAGTATTTACAATGTGAATCCAGAAATCTTTTTTGGCAGAAAACAAAGTGATTCCAAAAACGGTTAATGCCAAAACCATAGTAACGGCAATGTTTCCGGTAACGTTTGCTCCACCTGGCAAAATAGGAATTAAGCCCAATAAATTATTAAAGAAGATAAAGAAGAAAAGAGTCAATAAAAAAGGCAAGTATTTATGGTATTTGTTGCCAATAGAAGGCTTCACCACTTCGTCTCTTAAAAAAACAATTAATGGCTCTATAAAAGACTGCAACCCTTTTGGCGCAACACCCGGATTTCTTTTGTAGGTATTGGCAACAGATATAAAAACAATTAACATCAATGCCAAAGAGATAAACAAGGCAAAAACGTTTTTTGTAATAGATAAATCGTAAATAACTTCAGCAGCATCTTCCGAAACAATTTTTTGTTCCTCTAATGAATAGCCTTCATATGCTTGAGCATGATGAGTTTCGTGATTTACAAAGTTGGAAGAAGAAAAAACAACTAATCCTTTGGTTTGGCTATAAATAATAATAGGCAAAGGGAGAGTTATGTGTTTTTCGTGTTCAGTTCCTTCACCAAGAGTAAGAATGTGCCAGCCGTGTTCATCAGAAACGTGTTCCATAATGAGCTTACCGGCATTAAATTTTTTGGAGGTATGTTCAGCAGCGCCATGTTCTTCGTTTGCAAAAGCAACATTGTTTGTGGAACCCAATGAAAATATGAAAACAAAAGAAATTAAGAAGCTGAAAAGGTTTATTTTGTTGGGCATTGAAGCTATATTTTTTATCAGATAATAATTTTGCCGCAAAGGTAGATATTTTTTGCAAACAAGTTAAAAATTTCAGATAAAAAATTTCAGAGAAGATTTGCACAAGCATAACAACAATTTATTTTTTGTTATGGCATTGTTTTTCAGTGTTTTGTAGCCTCGAAGGGAATCGAACCCCCACCTAGAGAACCGGAATCTCTTGTTCTATCCATTAAACTACGAAGCCATTGAGCAAAGATAGAGAATAATATTATTGAGGGTTTAAAATATACCACAGCTTCAAAAATAAAAGTATCAGTTTTACCATCTCCAAATTTCCGAAAAATCTAAATTTTAATACATTTGTAAAACTAAAAACTAAACCCGTGGATAACTTATTAATTGAAGAAACAACAAATACTCCTAAAGTTGAGTTGAATGCTTCCGGAAAATCTTTACTTTTTAAGGGAAAATCTATTCCCGAAAACACCATTAAATTCTATACTCCCGTAAAAGCTTGGCTAGATGAGTATTTTAATTCACCGGCAGCCGAAACCACATTAGATATTCACTTAGAATATTTTAATACCAGTTCGGCCAAAGTAATTATTGATATTCTTAAAAAGCTAGTTCAACTGCACAACAATGGAAATACTAAATTAACGATTGTTTGGAAATACGATTCTAATGATTCTGATATGCAAGAAGCAGGAGAAGACATGATGAGTTTGCTGAAATTTGATTTTGAGTTTTTAGCTGTAGCAGATTAATAATGCTTTACCTTTTTAATGATAACCAAACCCAAAGAGCTGAAGCTCTTAAAGAAGTACATTCTATTTTAATTAGTGCTTCATTTGATTTGTTTATTAATGAACATGTAAATGAAACCACTGGTTTTTTAGAAATGCTAAACAAAGGTTTAGAAAATAGCAAAGGCGCTGTAATGATACTCTCAGAAGAGTATGGCAACAAACAAAATTTTGAAAATGGAGAAGAACTTTCCTTTGCTGAGTTTCAATTTAATCAGGTTATAAAAAGGTGTGCCATCAATCCAAACTTTAAATTATTTGTTTGGTATCCTCCGCATTTGGCCAAGAATTTACCCGATGAACAACAAATAAATTTTATTAATAAAATTAGAAATTCTTTGGGCAAAAACATGGTGTTTACCAATGTGTCCTCGCCCATAGAATTTGTTGACGATATACGGTCGTCTTTTGAAGAGCAAGAAACAAAGGCCTATGATTTAAAAGAAACTGAAGTGTTTTTAATAAGCAATCAGCTCGACGAGAGCGAAGCCGAAGAAGTTGCCGACATGCTTAGAGACATAGTTTCTACAGAAAACGTTAGCATTGTGCAAGACAGTGACATTGATTATTCCGAAATGTGTGCTCAACAAATTAAAAAAAGCAAATTGGCGGTTGTTTATTTTAAAACATCATCAGATTGGGCGGTTCCTTTTGCTCAAGAAATTTGGAAAAAAGTGGGAGGTGCAGATACCAAAACACCTATACTTTTAATTGGAGATTCGGACCCCGATTACAACAAAGACGTAAAACTTAGAGCACCAAAAGTAGTGTGTATGATTGTAGATGGAATTTTAATTCCTCTTGAAATAAAAGTACAATACGACAAAGCAAAAGAAGGACTAATACTATAAAAAAAGATGGAACAAAAGTTTTGTCCTTATCCCGGACTAAGGCCATTTAACGAAGAAGAATCTATTTTCTTTAAAGGAAGAGATACTCAAGTTTCTAAGGTAGTTAGCCTATTAGAAAAAAATAAATTTTTAATGATTACCGGTGCCAGTGGCGATGGAAAATCTTCCTTGACATACGCTGGATTAATCCCTAATGCTAGAGCCGGTTTTTTTAAGGCAAAATTTAATAATTGGCGAATAGCTGATTTTAGACCAGAACGAACTCCATTAGAAAATTTATCCCAAACACTTTCCAAAGCCTTACAAATTCCATTAAAAGAAGTAGAACAGGCCGTAAAAGCCGGATTCTCTTCTTTGGTAAATCTCTACAAAAAAAGCAAATGGCACGTAGATTACCTTTCTGATGAATGGCTGCTGGCAGACGAAACTAAAAAAAGAAGCATCAAACGCCAAGGTGCCAACGTTTTAATTTTAGTGGACCAGTTTGAAGAGTTTTTTACTAACCAAGAAAATTTCACCAATGGAATTCCATCGGTAGAATCGCAATTGGTGATGAACGTTTTGCTGGAAACTGCAAAAATTGCACACAGCCAAGATTTGCCAATATACGTGGTGTGCACCATGCGAAGCGATTACATTGGGCAATGTGCAGCCTTTAGAGGCTTGCCCGAAATGATTGGTTTTTCGCAATTTTTTGTTCCCAGATTAAAGAGAAAAGAAATACAACAAGTAATTACAGAGCCGGCAAAACTGGCAGGATGCCAAATAACAACAAGGCTTAGCGAAACACTTATTAATGAATTGGGCAGTGGTTTTGATCAATTGCCGGTGTTGCAACATGCCCTCAACCAATTGTGGCAATTGAGCTATGGAGCCAATGGCAATGGCAAAGAAATGGATTTGTTGTCGCTAGCAAAATTGGGAGGAATAAGTACCCAAACATTAAACGAAGAAGAGAAAAAAGAATTTGAACAATGGGAATCAAAAATTAGTACGTACAAAAAGAAGTACTTAAAAAATCCTTCTTTAGAAAATGTATTAAATGCCCACGCCGATGAATTGTACGAGAACGCCGCAGATTGTTACAATGCCTCGCAAGCAACTAAAATAAGTGAGGATACTGCCAAGCAAGTAATAAAAATTGCGTTTCAATGTTTGGTAAAAACCGACGAAGGAAGAACTGTGAGAAGCAGAATGACCTTAAGGGAAATTACAAAAATCATTAACATCCATAGCATTGACGAAGATACAGTTGCTGGAGTGCTAGAAATATTTAGATTGCAAGGAAACACCTTTTTAAAACCTTATAAAGAGGAACAGGAAGCCCTTGAAATAAATAGCGTTTTAGATATTACTCACGAAAGTTTAATAAGAAATTGGGCAAGACTAAAAGAGTGGGCAAAAGAAGAATACGAAGATTTTCAAACCTATTTAGATTTTAACAAGCAGTTGCAACGTTGGTTGGCAAACAACAAAAGCAGTGGTTATTTATTGCCAATTGGCCCATTAACGTATTTTGAGAATTGGTACACTACCTGCCAGCCCAATGCCAATTGGTTGGCCCGCTACGACGACAGAGAAATAGAACACCAACAGAAAATTGTTGATGCCGAAGAAAATTTAAAACAAGCACAACACTTTATAAAAAAGAGTGCCAATAAATTGTTCTTTAGCCGAACAGTATTAAAGTATGGAGCTAACAATATTTTAGCTGTCGCCGCCATTTTTGTGTTGATTTGTTCTTGCACTTATTTTTATTTTGATTACAGGAAGAA
>JBAXQC010000042.1:0-25841 GCA_037131955.1 Bacteroidota bacterium | reverse complement strand
CTCTGTTTTAGTTTATTAATAATACTCGTGGCTTTGTTTTTCTCAAAAAGAACAGCAGCTCAGTGCATTGTAATAAATGAAATAATGGTAAATGCTACAGCAGCAAATAGCGACGGAACAGGACCCAATGCAGGAGAATGGACAGAACTATACAACAACTGCAATACTCCGATAGACATAAGCTGTTGGGCATTTGGAGATGCTCAAGAATTTATTGCGTTTTTCCCACCAGGAACAATAATACCACCAGGCGGCTTTTATATGATAGGTAGCTCTAATTCTGCTGTTCCGGTAGATTTGAATTTAGGAAGTTGTAATTGTGTTTACGCTCAAGTAACTGTACCCCCAGGAATTGATATTGGAGTATTCACCAATGGTAACGAGCAAGCAGTTTTACTAGATGATTTGGGAAACTATGTGGATGGGGTAATTTGGGGAGGCGGACAAACACCAATGAATGCGAGTGGTTCTGACCCTTCAGGAAATTGTGGTTCTGCAACTTATAATATCAATGGAATAGGTGATTTTCCGATAGGTAATCAGTTTCCTGCACAGGGAGGATCATTTGAAGATTGCACCATGTCTAGAATTTGTGATGGTTCCTCTACATGGATTCAAACCTGTGCACCAAATAAAACTCCAGGTGCAAGCAACGGCACTCCGCCAACAGTAAGCTTCACATCATCCAGCCAAAATTTATGCGAAGGAACTTGCATCAACTTTAATCCTACATTTACCGGAACAATTACAGGATGGAGTTGGAGTTTTGCAGGCGGTAATCCAGCTACATCGTTTGTACAAAATCCAACAAATATTTGCTACAATGCCACAGGTAATTATAGCGCCACAGTAACGGTTACATCGGCATGTGGAAACACTACCGCCACCATACCAAACTATATAACGGTAAACCCCTCGTCAATTCCAGTAATAGCGGGTGCACCTGCAGGACCAATTTGCAGCGGAACAAATGTAGTTTTATCTACCACAACTTTATTTTTAAACTATCAATGGAATTTAAACGGAGTAGCAATTGCAGGAGAAACTTCGCCAACCCTTAGCGTTAGTAGCTCCGGAAATTACACAGTTACTTGTTCAAACAATCCATCGTGTGAGCTAACATCCTCAGCAGAAAATGTAAATTTTTCTACCATTACATCTCCAACAATTACATCTGATGTTACAAATGTTTGTCCCGGGCAAAATGCAACATTTTCAACAACTGCAGGATATACACTTTACAATTTTTTAGAAGGAACAAACTTATTACTTACAAATAGCACAGGAGTTTTTACAGCTTCAACAGCAGGGAATTACTCTGTTCAAGTTACAAATAATAATGGGTGCACCGCTACATCTAACACCATAACTATAACAGCAGGTAGTATAAATAATACAATAGTTGCAAGCGGTATTACAAATATCTGTCAAGGCTCAAGTGTAAGTTTAAATGCAATTACGGGCTATACAAGTTATCAATGGTATTTAGATGGAACTATAATTACTGGAGAAACATCTAATAGCATTAACGCTTCTACGGAAGGAAGTTATAATGTAGAAATAACCAATGGGAATTGTACGGCAACATCGGCGCAGATATTTGTATCGGTTATATTGGTAACGGTACCAATTTTATCTACTTCAGATGGACTTAACTATTTTTGTTCGGGAAATTCACAACAATTGCTGTGTTCAACCGCAGGTAACTTGCAGTGGTATTTAAATGGAATAACTCTTCCGGGAGAAACATCAAACAACTTATTTATAAATCAAGCCGGAAGCTATACTGTAACCTTAACAGAAACAAATGGATGCACTGCCTCAAGTTCTATCTTAATTGATGAAATACCTTCGCCAGTGCCACTAATTAATGAGGGAAGTGTAGCACAATTTTGTTCAAATTCTGGCGCCAGTATTAATTTAGACCAAAACTATTTAAATGTGCAATGGTATTTTAATAATTTTCCTATAGTAAATGGCAATGGAAGCTCTTTAAATGTAACCAGCTCTGGCACCTATTATGCTATAGTTGCTGACGCCAATTTTTGTGCAGGAAATACTCCTGCAATAACAGTAACAATAAATCAAAATCCAATAGTATCATTAAACAGTCCTGCTCCAGCAGCAATTTGCAGTGGACAAAGCATAACTCTAACTACCCAAAGCGGTTATGCAAGTTACAATTGGTTTTTAAATGGAAATTCTTTGGTAACAAATAATTCTTCCTCCTTTTCGGCTAACTTATTTGGTACGTATTATGTTACGGTAACTGATAACAATGGCTGCACGGGCACAACAAACGATATTGGAATTAGCGACGCCAATACATCAAATTTTAATGTTACATCATCTACAGGTATATTTAGTTTTTGCCCGGGAGCAAATTTAAACTTAAATGCCAATCCAACAGGAGGATTTTCGCAATTTTCGTGGTTCAGAAACAATGTTCTTTTGCCCGGTACCAACAATTCAAATACAATAATTGTAAACACAGCCGGTTGGTATAAAGTATCAGGAACAGGATTAGGTGGATGCAATGTTAAAGATTCTGTAGAGGTTTTTGAATACCTTATCACCACCCCTGTTATTTCTGCGCCAATAAACGAAATTTGTGCAGGAGGAAATTCAGTATTGATTACAACAAATTCTCTTGGAGCAAATTACAGTTGGAATTATAATTCTTTGCCTGTTTCTTCTGGAACGCAATCATATTTTAACGCAAGTTCTCCGGGTAATTATAATTTAATTGTTACTTTCTCTAACGGATGCAATGCCACTTCAAATACAATTACGCTAATTGAGGGCACACCGCCAGTTTTCTCAGTTATTGCCAGCCCAAATTCTTTTGCATGCTCAGGAGATCCAATCTTGCTTTCGGCACAAACCAATGTACAAAATGTAGTTTGGTCAAATGGAGAAACAAATAGAGAAATATTTGTTTTTACTTCGGGAAATTATTTGGTAACTGCAATTGATGACATTGGGTGCAAATCTACGGAAAGCATAACTGTAACTTTTAGCGAATTACCAGAAGTTAATGCAGGTCCAGACAATAAAGCAACCTGTTTTACTAATCCAATAATTGAAGGCAAGGCAGAAGGAAATTATTATTGGAGTATAAACGGTTTAGACATTGGCGAAGAAGATCTAAAATTTGAATTTATAACAGATAAAACTCAAACTCTTGTATTACATGCAATAAAAGATGGTTGTGCCGCTACTGACACCGTTGAGGTAAAATTTGAAACATGCAATAACCTATTTGTACCAAATAGCTTTACTCCAAATAATGACAATAGAAACGACGTTTTTATTCCGGTAGGTAAAGATATTTCAACATTTAAAATGATAATTTTTAATAGGTTTGGTGAAGAGATTTTTAATTCCACCAATATAAACAATGGTTGGGATGGGACTTACAAAGGAACACTTTGCCAATTTGGTTTATATATATGGTATATAGAAGCCTTTGATTCTAAAGAAAATTTATTAAAATCTGGTGATTCATCCTACGGGAAAGTACTGCTTGAAAGATAATGAAAGAGCAAAAAACTATTTCTTCAAATTTAACTTTTGTACTTTTTTTTAGTCTTATTGCACTTGCTGTTCTACAAACTTTTAAATTAGAATTATGGAATGACGAAGCCTACTACTGGGTTTTTTCTCAAAACTTAGATTGGGGTTATCTAGATCATCCACCAATGACGGCATTGCTCATTAAGCTTGGCACACTATTGTTTGGAAAAAATGAATTTGGCGTAAGGTTCTTTTTTATTGTTAGTTTTTTAGGAAGCATATTTACTATTTATAAGTTATGTAATAAAAAAGATTTAGGACTATTAGTAATGATAATTTTATCGCTAACGGCACTAAATATTGGCGGAATTTTGGCGGTTCCAGATAATCCATTAATTTTTTTTACTGGTTTGTTTTTTATTGGACTTAAAAAATATTTAGAAGAAGACAATTTTCTTAATTCAATTTTTGTTGGGCTAATTAGTGCTTGTTTAATATACAGTAAATACCACAGTATATTAATAATTATTGTGGCCATATTTTCTTTTCCACTAGTTTTAAAACGGAAATCATTTTATGGAATTATAGCCTTGTGCATACTTTTATTAGCTCCTCATATTTATTGGCAAATAAAAAACGATTATCCTTCGCTGCAGTATCATTTGTTTGAAAGGTCAATGAAAAGCTATAAAATTGAATTTACATTGAATTATTTGCTTGCTCAATTCTTTATTACCGGACCATTAATTAGTTGGATGTTTTTTTATGTTATTTTTAAAGAGTCAGCTAATTTCTCTGGTATTGAAAAATACTATAGAAATGTTTTTTATACATTTTTCTTCTTCTTTTTTGCAATGAGTTTCAAAGGCAAAACCGAGGCTAATTGGACTGCACCAGCAATGGTTCCCGCAATTGTATTATTGAACGATTATATAAAAAAGCAAACAAAAATGTTTGTAATTTTTAAAAAATTATTTATTCCTGCCCTGCTTATTCTTTTTGTTGTAAAACTTCAAATGTGTTTTAATATTATTCCACAATTAAGCCGCTTGCGCAACGAATGGAGTGGAAATAAAACGTGGGCAAATTTAATTTATAATAAAACAAAAAATACGCCAGTGGTCTTTTTAAATTCATACCAAAAGCCTTCTCAATTTATGTTTTACAGCAATGGAGTTGCAAGCTCATACAATAATGTAGAAGGCCGAAGAAATCAATATGAATATTGGAAATACAACGAAGAATTCAGAGGGAAACCTGTATGGTTTATTCATGGATGGAGAGACAATAATTGGGACTCTATTGTTGTGCCAAATTCAGAAAACGTATTTCTAAAGAAAATAGAAAATTATCAATCTTTTTTAAGATTTTATTTTATACCAACCAATAAAAATATTGTTGGAAAGCCAAGTCAAGAAATTGAAGTGAAATTAAATTACAAAAATTTTAATTCAATTTTTCCATGGCAGGTAGAAGACAAAAGCCAGTATTTTTATATGTGCTACCAACTTTTTAAAGAAGATAAATTAATTTTTTCGGAAGAAGAAAAAAATCCAATTCAACAAAAAAGTAGCTTCAAGATAAAGATTAAATTACCTTCTGAAAGAGGGAAATATTTTATTAGGTATTCATTAAATAATCACAATTACTATCCAAGCATAAATAGCAAAGCATATGTTATAGAGGTTGAATAGTATAAGTTTTGTAATTTAAAACCTATTATTTTTTTATTTATGTCAAAAAAAACACTAATTCTTGGGGCAAGTTCAAATCCAGCAAGATATTCTTACAAGGCAGCAATACAACTTACAAAGTTAGGACATGAAATCTACTGCTACGGCAAGCAGCATGGATATATAGAGGATTTAGAAATAAAAAATGAATTGCCAATTCAAAAAGATTTTGATACAGTTACGCTTTATTTGAATCCTACTCATCAACAACAGTTTTACAATTATATAATTGAATTGAAGCCAAAAAGAGTACTATTTAACCCTGGAACAGAAAACGTTGAATTGCAAGAACTGCTGAGGCAAAATAAAATAAATTTTGAGGAATCATGTACGCTGGTTTTATTAAGTATTGACAACTATTAATTTTTGAATTTTGAAATTAAACCGTACAAATGGTATACTATCAAAAGAGAAAACACAGTTAGATTTCTTTATAATTTTATTGCCATTACTTTTTGTTTCATTGGCATTTTCAAAATCAACGGTTGACGTTGTTTTATCGGCTTTACAATTTACATTAACTGAGTAATTTTTTCCTTCACAATAAAAAAATCATTGGGGTAGGTTCCTTTAAGTATTATGCTATGGTGGGCTGTTTCATAAAACGATTTTCTGGCATTGTAAACTTCGTTAAGTTTTATCTCCAACTCTTCCACTGTTTTTAGTTGCGAAAACATTGGTCTGCTCTCTCTTTTTTCAAACAGCCTTTTTCGTAAAATAGCTGTTGGCAATTCTAAATATATGGTTGTGCCTGAGGCATTCATCCACTTTATATTTTCAAAATAACAGGGTGTTCCACCGCCGCATGAAACAAGGGTATTTTGGAGCACAGAAATTTCTTTTAGCGTTTTGCTTTCGAGATTTCTAAAATAATCTTCACCAAAATTTTGCCAAATTTCTGCTATTGAACTATCAGATTTTTTTTCGATCATTTTATCCAAATCAATAAAATTAAAATCTAGCATTTTTGCCACATTTTTGCCTATAGAGCTTTTTCCTGTTCCTGGCATTCCAAGTAAATAAAATACCATCTCTTAAAAATGATTCAGTGCCATAGAAATATTTTGCAAGCCTTTTTTTAATTCTTCTTTGGTAGGCCAACCAAATCCCAATCTAAAATAATCATCACTAACCTCAAACCAATGTCCGGGTCCAACATAGGTTGAATATTGCTTTAATAACAATTCATAAAATTTAGCAGTTTCTATTTTCTTTTTAATTTTTACCAAGCAAACGCAACCGCCTTGCGGAAGGTTTGTTTCTACCCTATCTTCTATGGCCAACCATTCTTTTAGCAATTGAAAATTTGTTTCTAAGTGCTGCTCAACATTTTTAAGTAGGTGTGATTTTTGTACCAAAGCATTTAAAGCCAATTGCTCGTCAACAACAGAATTGCACAATACTATTTGTTCCTTAGCTGCTAAAAAATTTTCCATAATCTTATCGTTTTCGCATACCAACCAACCAATTCTTAGGCCGGGTAATCCATACGCCTTGCTCACCGAAGTTACAGAAATTACGTGTGAGCCTCTAAGTGCTAAGAGTGATTTTGATTGTTCTCCAAACGGAATTTCTCTATAAGTTTCATCGATTAATAAAAATATATTTCGCTCTAGTGTAAAGTTCAAAAGCCATTCAATATCAAGTTCAGATAGCATTCTCCCTGTTGGATTATGAGGACTAGTTATACTTATTAGCTGGGTGTTTTCTTTAACATTGTTTTCTATAAATTCTTTGTCTAAAAAATATTTACTTGGCTCCACTTTCAAATAAGAAATTTCACAACCAATTGCCCTGGGTGTTTCAAAATTTGTAGCATAATTTGGGTGCATAACAATTACGTGGTCGCCCTTGCCCAACAAAGAAGTATTTATAAAAAACAATGCACCAATTGCACCAGGGGTGATTAAAACATGATTAATATTTTTTATTCCTTCGTCTTTTGCAATTTTTTTTCGCAAATCTACCAATCCATAATGATCGCCATAGCAGAGTAAAATATTGTCGTCTAATTTTCCTAAATCTTTTAAAAACAAATCGCTTACACTACTCTCTGATAAGTTGTATTTTATAGTATCATAACCTAATTGTTCAGGCGATTCAACTTCAATAGGCATTCTTCTGTATTGCATATTAATAATTTTATATTGTAAAAGTAAACTATAAATTTACAAATCTTTTTTGCTCCACCACGGCAGACTAAATTTTTTAAAATTGAAAAGAATATTACTTCTAATTTTTATTTTTTGCGAGTTTAGTAAATTAAGTTTTGCACTTCCTAAAATATCTAGGCCCGAATTTTTTTGGGTTTTGGCTCACCCATTTGTTGCAAAAAAAACATTAACTGTTAGTAAGGATGTATTAAAAATTACACTTGAACTAAAAAAAGAAAGAAGTTTAGATACCTTAATTTCTGGTGGTAATTTAGATGCATTTAAACACACGTTCTGGATGGCCTACTTAACTTCTAAAATTGGAAAACGAAAGGCTTTAAAGCTAGGCAAAGCTCACGAAAAAGGAAATTATTTACAGTACAAAAAGCATAAAAAAGAAGACGGACAGTTGCCAGATTCAATTTCTACAGTAATGGATTTATGGAACAATAATTTAGGTGCAGAAATTTATTTAACCCACAAAACCAAAGACAAAGAAATATTAAAAATAAAAGTAATTGAGGCAGTAAAATTAGGCAAAGCCAAAACTTTAAAAACCAATTCTAGGTATGAGTTTTTAGACTGCGACAGCAACGTTATTGATTTAAAAAAATATCAAGGAAAATGGAATGTGCCAAAATGTTTAATAAATTCAGGAAGATTATTTCAGCATAAGTTTTTTTAGAGCAGCAGGTGCAGCTAAAAATTAAGCCATCAACTCCTTTGCATTTAGAATTGCTGCTTCACCGGGATTTCCATTGCTTAGCATTTTTGCAATTTCTAGTACTCTGTCTTCTTTGGATAATTCCTTTATCTTAGAATTTGTTTTTTGATTATCGGACTCTTTGTAAACAAAATAATGATTCTCTGCCTTCCCTGCAATTTGTGGCAAATGTGTAATAGCAATTAACTGAGTTGTTTTAGACATTTTTTGTAACATCAAACCTACTTTGTATGCTACTTCACCAGAAACTCCAGTATCTATTTCATCAAAAATAATTGTTGGCAAATCCTGGTGCAACGAAGAAATGTATTTAATTGCCAACATCAATCTAGATAGTTCTCCACCAGAAGCAATACTTGAAATGTTTTGTGCTTGTATTCCTTTGTTGGCAGAAAATAAAAATTTAATAGTATCCAATCCTGTTGAATTTAATTCTGGTAGCGAACTTAATTCTATAATTAGTTCAGAAGATGGCATGCCTAAATCCACCAATAATTCAACAATGTTTTTTGAAAGTAAATTAGTATTTGATTTTCTTTTTTTGCTCAATTCCAAAGCTAACTTATTTAAGTTTTCTTCTAACTTTTTGGTTTCTTTAGATAAGTTATCAATTTCTATATCTAAGCCCGAAGATTCAGAAAGTTTTAATTCAATTTCATTGTAAATTTCAATTAATTGATTGGCATTTACAGCAGCATGTTTCTTTTTTAATTTTTGAATTAAACTCATTCTTAAATTTAATTCATCTAATTTAATTGGATCGTAAATAAAATTTTCGCTTTCTTTCTCAAGTGTTGCTTGAATATCTTTTAGCTCTATATAAACAGAGTCAATCCGGCTTTTTAGTTCAGAAAATTCTTGTTTGAATTTAACTGTAGTTGAAATCAAGTTTTTTGATTCACTAAGTTTTATCAATACATTGTTTTCTTCTTCGCCAATTAAATACAATATCTTTTGCAAAGAATTTTGTATCTCTTCGGCATGGCTCAATTGGTTAATTTCCGTTTCTAATTCGTCTTCTTCATTCTCTTTTATTTTTAACTCTTCTAATTCTGAAAATAAAAAATTGAGGTAGTCTTTTTCTTGATTAAACAGTTGTGCCTTTTGTTTTAACTCTTCTAACGATTTAATTTTTTGCTTGTATGCATTAAATTCTAAAGAATATTCATCTCTTAACTTTTGATTTCCGCAAAAGCTATCCAATACATTTGTTTGAAACAATGATTGATTTATTTCTAAAGTCTGGTGTTGAGAATGAATATCAATTAATTGTGAGGCCAGAATTTTTAAAATAGAAAGGTTAACGGGTGTGTCGTTTACAAATGCCCTAGAATTTCCATTTGGATTAATTTCTCTTCTAAATATTGATACCTCGGAATAATCTAAATCGTTTTCAGAGAAAAAGTCTTTGAACCAATTTTCCACGGTTTCAAATTCAGCTTCAATAACACATTTTTTAGATTTGTCTTGCAAGGCCGATACATCTGCTCTTTGACCTGCAACTAAACCTAATGCATCAAGCATAATAGATTTTCCTGAACCGGTTTCACCTGTAATGATGCTTAAACCATGGCCAGGAAGAATTTCGGTTTTATCAATTAAAGCGTAGTTGGATATAGATAATCTCTTTAGCACAAAGCAAAGTTAATGCAAACAATTTAGAAAATTAAAAGAAAAAATTACTGCTGTAGTTTTTGATATTTTTGACCGTTTCCGGGATCAATAATACTGAGTGCGGTAAATATTTTATTCTTTTGGTCGCTTGGTGCCTCTTTATAAATATTTACAATTTCGTCGGCCTTGGCCCAAAAAAAAGTTTGCATTAAATAAGAACCTGGAACAAGGTTATGCACTATTTTTAAATTCTCAATAGATTCTGAAATTGCGAGTCTTGCATTCTCAATATCTGTAGCCATAATATCTAAACCTTTGCGGTGATACTTATACATTGTTTGTCTTATAGCTTTGTAATTTCCGTTGGTATAACCGTCTGCAAGCCAATACCTGTTTTTATTTCCTTCAAATGCTTTCCATCCTTTTTCTGCAGTATTTTGAGCATTGTTTACGATGGTTAACGCTTTCTGAAAATAAGGACTTCCGCCTTCGGGTGCAAACGAATCATAATCTAATCCTAAAATGATGTAAGCATAAAAACCCATCAATGCAGTAAGGTTATTTGAAAAAGTGTTTTCTTGAAATTCTAGCGGTTGAAATTCCACGTAACTGAACGAAAAATCTGGGTCGTTGTGGCTCATCAATAAAGAAGAATAATTTGTTCTGTAAGTTGGCCTTCTTGATTGAACAACTAATCCTGCATCAAAATCATTTATAGATTTTCTGCTTGTGATTGTTATTGTAAAGCTGCACTCTATTCTTTCTTCTTGCTTAAAGTTATCTTGTGTCCATTTGGTATTGTTCATGAACTCCATTAAAGAGTTTCTTAAAGTTTCAAAAATTCTTTTGTCTGAACCCTGTGCTTGCTGAGAGTTTATTGTTATGGTACAATTTAACTCTTGCGAAAACAATCTGGAACTGCAAACGAACAACACTAAAAGTAAAACAAATTTTATTCTATTTATCACAATTTTGGATTTATCAATTTTACAATTTCATTCACAATTTCCTGGCCCAAGAAAGACTTTTCCATTAACTCTAATTTTTTGGTTTTATTGCCTTTGTGTATAAAAGTTACCTTGTTTGTATTTCCTTCAAAACCTGCACCCTTGTCGTTTAAGGAATTAAGAATAATCATGTCGGCATTTTTAGAATGTAGTTTCTTTTGTGCATTTTCTATTTCATTGTCTGTTTCAAGTGCAAATCCAATGATTCTTTGATTTTTCGTTTTATTCTTTCCGGCATAAAGCAAAATATCCTGTGTAGGTTCTAAGGCTATTTGTAGGTTGTTATCTACTTTTTTTATCTTATTTTTAATTGGATTTTTAACTGTATAATCGGCCACAGCAGCAGTACAAACCACAATATCTGAGTCTTTAAAATTCAATTTAAAACTATTCATCATTTCATCTGCAGAAACAACATCAATTATGTTGCAATCACTATTCTTAACTGCATCATCCATCGGACCTGCAATAACTGTTACCTCTGCTCCTCTTTTTATAAAACCAGTTGCTATTGCAAATCCCATTTTCCCGGACGAAGCGTTTGAAATGTACCTTACAGCGTCAATGTATTCTCTGGTAGGGCCTGCAGTAATTAATACTTTCTTATTTTTTAAATCTAATGCAGATGAAAAGAAATATTCTATTTCTGAAAAAATTTTTTCTGGCTCTTGCAATCTTCCCTCACCCTCTAAACCACTTGCCAAGGGGCCGCTATCTGGCATTAATAATTTATTTCCGAATAACTTAAGTTTTTCTATGTTTGTTTTTACTGCCTGGTGTTTCCACATGTCCAGATCCATAGCGGGTGCAATCATTACCTGAGTTTTACAGGATAAATAAGTTGTTGTAAGCAAATTATCGCTTTGGCCGTTTGCAAGTTTTGAGAGCGTGCTCGCTGTGCATGGTGCAATTACAAATAAATCTGCCCATAAGCCCAATTCCACATGATTGTTCCAGGTGCCATTTGATGGATTAATAAACTCAGAAAAAACCGGATTGCCGGATAAAACAGAAAGTGTTAATGGAGCAATAAAGCTGCATGCATCTTTGGTCATGATAACTTTTACAGATGCCCCATTTTTAACTAACAAACGGGTAAGACTTGCAATTTTGTAAGCTGCAATTCCACCCGTAATGCCTAAAAGTATATTTTTTCCCGCAATCATTTTTGCGGCTTAGCTGTAAATATTAACTATTTGCATCTTCCTCAGAAGGTCTTCTGAAATAAATTTTGTCGTCTAAAAATTCTTGAATAGCCACTAATGTTCCTTTTGGCATTTTTTCGTAATGCTTAGAAATTTCTATTTGCTCTCTGTTTTCAAAAATTTCTTCTAGGTTGTCGGAACTAGATGAAAACTCTTCTAGTTTGCTGTGTAATTCCTCTTTTACTTCGGCACTAATTTGATTTGATCTTTTTGAAATAATTGTAATTCCTTCGTAAAGATTACCTGTTTTTTCTGCCAAATCACTCAAGTTTCTTGTGATGGTAGAATTTTCGCCGTAGGTTTTTTTAATGTTACTCATTTTTTATTTTTGTTTAACCGTTTGTTTTAATTGTTTTTAATTTCCTTTTTGAAAATTCAAAGATTTGTTCTGCTTCTTTTAAATATTTACTTGCAGGATAATTGTCCACAAATTTATAATAAAATTTTACAGCATCCTCAAATCTTTCTATTTGTTTTGACTCAATGCTGTTTTGCGCCAACAAATATTGTGATTTTAATATTAAAAACTGTGACTCTTCGCAGTATTTAGAATCTGGAAACTCCTTAATAACATTATTAAACGATGTTATGGAAGCCTTGTAATCCGCCATGTTGTAATACATTTTTGCATAATCGTATACCTTATTTTGCAACTTTAACCTTAATTTATCCATCAATTCGTTGCATTCTGTTACTTTAACACTGTTGGGATACATGGTTAAAAACAACTGAAATTCATTGATGGCCAATAGAGTATTGCTCTGATCCAATGTATACCGTGGCGAATCTAAATAATAACAATATGCATTTAAATACATAGCTTCTTCGGCTCTTTCGCTTTTGGGAAAAGTTTTATAGAAATTCTTAAAGTGATAACTTGCCAATAGATAATCCTCCAGACCATAATTGCAGTAAGAATAAAAGAAAAAGCAATCTTCTGCTTTTGATGTTCCTCTATATACAGTCATCAATTCTTCAAAAAGCGGTAAAGCCCTTACATAATCTTTTTTATCGTAGTATTCTTTTGCTTTGGTAAACTTTAAGCTATAATCGGAACTCTTTAGGATTTTTTGGTACTTTGAGCATGAACTCAAAACAACAATTGCAGAAAAAAGAATAACAAGAAATTTTCTCATTTTTTTGAAAGGCGACAAAGATAAACAAAAAATGAGCTCAATTAGTATTCCACCTGCAAAAAATAGAATTCTTAAAACAAATTAGTTTGCACATTATCCAATACATGTTTTGATTCAATTGATTGAAGTGCCAATTTATAAGTAGCTAATACTCTATTTCTTGCATACACGTGGTCAACAATTGGTTTAGGATATTTTGTACTTAAATATTCAGGCACCCATTTTTTTATGTATTCATAATTGTGGTCAAATTTTTTGGTTTGTTCGTAAGGATTAAACACTCTAAAATATGGAGCAGCGTCGCACCCACTTCCTGCCGCCCATTGCCAACCTCCATTGTTTGACGAAAGTTCAAAATCGTTAAGTTGTTTAGCAAAATAGGCTTCGCCCCACCTCCAATCTATAAGTAGATGTTTGGTTAAAAAACTTGCCACCACCATTCTTATTCTGTTGTGCATAAATCCTGTTTCATTTAGTTCTCTCATGCCTGCATCCACTATTGGATAACCGGTTTGTCCCTTACACCAAGCTTCAAATTCCAGTTCATTGTTCCGCCATAAAATTCTATCGTAATTTGGTTTAAATGAGTTTTCTACCACATGCGGAAACTGCCAGAGTATCATCATATAAAAATCTCTCCAAATTAATTCATTGAGCCACGTTTCATTTAACTCTAATGCCCTGCTTGCTATTTCTCTTGTGCTTACTGTTCCAAATCTGAGGTGAACACTAAGTTTGCTGGTGCCGCTGATGGCCGGAAAATCTCTTTGTTCTTTGTATTTTTCAATTTGTTGGGCATGAATTCTGTTAGAAGGGAAAATAGTATTGGTTGATTTAAATCCAATTTCCTCCAAGCTTAAAAGCTTTTTAATTCTTGATTTTTTAAAATTGCCGTAGAAATTTTCGCATGGGTATGATTTTAAGTAAAATGGACTCAACTTGGCTTTCCACTTTCGCATATAAGGAGTAAATATTGTGTATGGCTTTCCATCGTCTTTGGTTATTTCATTTTTCTCAAAAATACATTGGTCTTTACATGTAAAAAACTCAATAGATTTTTCTTTTAGAAATTCCTCTACACTTAAATCTCTTGCAATTGCATAAGGCTCATAATCGTGATTGGCATAAATATTTTTTACATTGTGTTCTGAGCAAATATTTTTTATGATTTGTAATGGCTCTCCATAAAAAACCCAAAGCGTTGAGCCAATTTCAGCCAATTTATTTTGTATATCTTCTAATGCATGATGAATAAATTCTACTCTTCTGTCTTTTTTGTTTTCTAATTTATCTAAAATATTTTTATCGAATATAAAAATTGGTTGAACTATACTATTGCTGCTTAGTGCCTTAAATAATGCAGCATTGTCATTAATTCTTAAATCTCTTCGGTACCAAAACAAACTTATACATTCATTATTCATTGTATTTCTAATTTTTATAAATCTATGCTAAATATTATTCTAAATTTGCAATTCTTTTTTAAATAACAAAACGATGCAGTTAGAGTTTATAAAATTTGAAATAAAAAATGGGATTGCCACCATCGAGCTAAATCGTCCGGAAAAATTCCATAGTATTATCAGGCAAATGGCTTTGGAATTGCAGCAAGCCTTAGATTTTTGCAACAGAGAAAATGAAATTAGATCGGTAATTTTTACGGCAAGCGGAAAGGCATTTTGTGCAGGACAAGATTTAAGTGAAGCCATAGATGAAAATGGGATAGAAATTTCGGACATAGTAGAAGAACATTACAACCCAATAATTTTAAAATTAAGAAACTTAACTAAACCTGTAGTTTGTGGCGTAAATGGAGTTGCCGCAGGTGCAGGTGCAAACATTGCATTGGCATGTGATATTGTTGTTGCAGCAGAATCTGCATCGTTTATACAAGCATTTAGCAAAATTGGTTTGGTGCCTGATAGCGGTGGAACGTTCTTGCTCCCAAGGTTAGTGGGTTTTCAGAGAGCTACAGCACTTATGTTATTAGGAGATAAAGTTTCTGCACACCAAGCAAAAGAAATGGGAATGATTTTTAATGTTGTAAAAGACGAAGAATTAACTACAGAATTAATTAGAATTGCTACGCAACTTGCAAACATGCCAACAAAAGCTTTTGAATACACCAAAATTTTGTTAAATGAATCAATGCATAATTCATTAGAAAAACAACTTACATTAGAAGGCGAATACCAGCAAAAGGCAACAGAAACTAATGATTATAAAGAAGGCGTTACAGCATTTTTAGAAAAAAGAAAACCAGTATTTAAAGGCAATTAATATTTTATTTTGGACAATTTATTTTCTATAAGCCCAATAGACGGAAGATACAGGGCAAATGCTGAGCCATTGGCAGGATTTTTTTCTGAGTTTGCCTTATTCAAATACAGGGTATTGGTTGAAGCAGAGTATTTAATTGCTCTGGACAAATTAAATTTAGCAGGCTGGAAAAAGCTTGATAATGCTGACATTGAAACAATAAAAAGTTGGTATTTGAAATTTGATTTAAGGTGTGCACAACGAATCAAAGAAATAGAAAAAGTTACCAATCATGATGTAAAAGCAGTAGAGTATTTTTTAAAAGAAAAAATTGCAGAAACTCCTTTTGAATGCAACAAAGAATTTATTCATTTTGGGCTAACAAGTCAGGATATAAATAATACGGCTATTCCAAAAATGATGTTGGATGCAATGACTCAAATTTATTTTCCTTCAATAAATAATTTAATAGAAACTCTTGAAAAGCAATCTGATGAGTGGTGGGATGTTGCTATGCTTGCCAGAACTCACGGGCAGCCGGCTTCTCCAACCAGATTGGGAAAAGAATGGAAAGTTTTTTCTGAGAGGATCAAAGTTCAAGTAGAAAGTTTAAAAACGATAAAAGTTGCCGCAAAATTTGGTGGTGCAACAGGGAATTTCAATGCTCACGTTGTTACATTTCCGCAGGTTGATTGGATAAAATTTTCGGACGAATTTATTGCGAGTTTAGGATTAACAAGAACAAAATACACCACCCAAATAGAGCCTTACGACAACCTTGCAGCAATTTGTGATAATCTTAAAAGAATAAATAATGTTCTTATTGATTTCTGTAGAGATGTTTGGCAATATATTTCTATGGAGTATTTTAAGCAAAAAATCAAAGAAGGTGAAATTGGTTCTTCGGCAATGCCCCACAAAGTGAACCCAATAGATTTTGAAAATGCCGAAGGTAATTTAGGAATGGCAAATGCATTGTTAGAATTTTTTTCTGCTAAGCTTCCGATTTCTAGGTTGCAAAGAGATTTAACAGACTCTACAGTGTTGAGAAATCTGGGAATGCCTTTTGCCTACCAATTGGTTTCTACTAAAAGTATTGCTAGGGGCTTAGAAAAATTGCTCATCAATAAAGAAAAATTTGCCGAAGACTTAGAAAACAATTGGATGGTTATTTCAGAAGGAATTCAAACTATACTAAGAAGTATAAACTACCCAAATCCATACGAAGCATTAAAAGAATTAACACGAACAAATTCTAAAGTAGATCAAGAAACTTTTAAAGTTTTTATTTTAGGTTTAGACGTTGAGGACGACATTAGAAAAAGACTTTTAGAGTTGAGTCCAAGCAATTATCTGGGAAGAAATTAGATTTTTTGGTTTACAGCGCTGTAATTTTTTTGAACATATAGTTTTTGTAAAACTCTATTTAAGCAAAAATCAAGAAATTACTTTTAGAAGTTTTAGAGTTTTACAAAATAGTTGAAATTAATAGTATTGAAATAAAATAGGTTTTAGGTTAAAACTTTTTTACAAAGGCTGGAATCTTTTCTTGATATTTTTTTTCTGGTAAGCAGAAATAACAAAAATAAAATTGTCTATTTCTCTAAATTTAACACACATGTAATTGTTTAATTTCAAAATCTATTACATTTGCACCATAAAAAAAAATATTCAACAATATGAGGCAATTGCAATTTAGGGAAGCACTTAGGGAAGCACTTAACGAGGAAATGAGAAGAGATGAAAAAGTTTTTTTAATGGGTGAAGAAGTTGCCGAATACAACGGCGCTTATAAAGTAAGCCAAGGAATGTTGGAAGAGTTTGGAGATAAAAGAGTAATTGACACTCCCATTGCCGAACTTGGTTTTGCTGGTATTGGCGTTGGTGCAGCTATGAACGGTCTAAGACCTGTAATAGAATTTATGACCTTTAATTTTTCATTGGTGGCGATAGACCAAGTGATAAATGCTGCTGCCAAAATGATGAGTATGAGTGGCGGTCAATTTCAGGTTCCAATTGTTTTTAGAGGACCAACTGCTTCTGCAGGTATGCTCAGCTCTCAGCACTCACAAGCCTTTGAAAATTGGTATGCAAACTGCCCCGGCCTTAAAGTTGTTGTTCCTTCTAACCCATACGATGCAAAGGGTTTATTAAAATCTGCCATCAGAGATAACGACCCGGTGATCTTTATGGAAAGTGAACAAATGTATGGCGATAAAGGTGATGTACCAGAAGAAGAATATTTAATACCCATAGGAAAAGCAGATATTAAACAAGCAGGTACTGATGTAACTATTGTTTCGTTCGGTAAAATTCTAAAGCAAGTTTACGCTGCATCACAAGAGCTAGAAAAGGAAGGAATTTCTCTGGAAATAATAGATTTAATGTCTGTTAGGCCAATTGATTATGACACTGTAATTGAGTCTGTAAAAAAAACAAATCGTCTAGTAATTGTAGAGGAAGCTTGGCCTTTGGCTTCTATCTCTTCTGAAATTACTTTTAAAGTGCAAAAAGAAGCATTTGATTATTTAGATGCACCTATTCTAAGAGTTACAGCTGCAGATGTTCCCTTGCCTTATGCTCCAACATTAATTGAAGCAAGTTTACCAAACCCAACAAGAGTTATAAAAGCTGTAAAACAAGTTTTGTATAGAAATTAAATTTTTAATGATTGAATTATAAAATCTACTTTTCTAAAGAGAAGTAGATTTTTTTTTGTTTTAAAACGACAACAGTAAAGAATTAAAAGAGATAATTTTTTTTGCTCAACATTAACCCATTTTTATTGTTTAAATTTATCACATGATAGGATACCGTTTTTCTGAACAAAAAGATAAAAAAGACAAAAGTATTTTTGATCAACTTTTTGATATTTTAAAAGAAATGTTGGTCTATACAAACGGCGATGCTGCCGAAGCATTAAGCTGGCTAACCGAAGTAGATAAACAATACAACATTACTACTCCTGAATACGGTATGGGTGATTTTATAGAAGACCTAAAAAGAAAGGGCTACTTAAAAGACGATCAAGAAAAAGGAGAAGTTGCAATTACACCTAAAACAGAGCAAAGCATTCGCAAATCTAGCCTTGACCAAATTTTTGGTAAAATAAAAAAATCAAAACAAGGCAACCACCATAGTAACTTTTATGGCCTTGGCGACGATATAACTTCTGACAAACGTGAGTACCGTTTTGGCGATTCCATAGAAAATATTTCGATGGTTGATTCTTTAAAGAACTCTCAAATAAACAATGGAATCAGTGATTTTACACTCACTGAAAACGATTTAGAGGTAATGGAAACTGAGCACAAATCTCAAACTTCTACCGTGTTGATGATAGACATTTCTCACTCCATGATTTTGTATGGCGAAGACAGAATTACGCCAGCAAAAAAAGTGGCCATGGCATTGGCAGAACTTATTACCACAAAATACCCAAAAGATACTTTAGAAATCATTGTTTTTGGTAACGATGCTTGGCAAGTAGAAATTAAAGATTTACCTTACTTGCAAGTTGGACCTTATCACACCAACACTGTTGCGGGCTTAGAACTTGCACTTGATTTATTGAGGCGAAAGAAAAATCCAAACAAACAAATCTTTATGATTACCGATGGCAAACCAACTTGCTTAAAAGAAGGCGACCATTATTATCAAAACAGTTTTGGGCTTGATAAAAAAATAATTAATAAAACTTTAAACATGGCGGCGGCTTGCCGAAGGTTAAAAATTCCGGTTACAACCTTTATGATTGCCAAAGATCCTTACTTGCAAAGTTTTGTTGAAGAATTTACACAGATAAACAATGGAAAAGCATTTTACACCAGCCTAAAAGGTTTGGGAAATTATATTTTTGAAGACTATACAAAAAATAGAAAAAGAAACACACGCTAAATCATGAAACCAAAAATAAACACATTAGGAGAACTAAAAAAATCGGGCTATCAAGTTAAATCCATAAAAACCGAATTAAGAGAAAACTTAATTACTTCCATCAAAAAAAAGAAAAATCCATTTGTGGGTATTTTAGGATACGAAGACAGTGTTGTTCCAGACATTGAAAGGGCCATTCTTTCTCGCCACAATATTAATTTATTAGGACTAAGAGGTCAAGCAAAAACAAGAATTGCAAGGCAAATGACAGAATTGTTAGACGAATACATACCTGTGGTAAAAGGCTCAGAATTAAACGATGATCCACTTTTGCCGCTTACACGATTTGCCATTGATTTAATTGCTGAACATGGCGATAATACTCCAATAGATTGGTTGCATCGTTCCGAAAGGTACTCTGAAAAATTGGCAACACCTGATGTATCTGTTGCCGATTTAATTGGCGACGTTGACCCCATAAAAGCTGCCAATCTTAAACTCCCTTATTCCGACGAAAGAACTCTACATTTTGGCCTCATTCCAAGAAGCAACCGTTGTATTTTTGTAATAAACGAACTTCCCGATTTGCAGCCAAGAATTCAGGTTTCTTTGTTTAATATTCTGCAAGAAGGCGACATTCAAATAAGAGGATTTAAAATTCGTTTGCCTTTGGATATACAGTTTGTTTTTACCGCCAATCCTGAAGATTATACCAACAGAGGCTCCATCGTTACCCCACTAAAAGATAGAATTGGAAGTCAAATTCTAACACATTATCCAAAAGAAATTGAAACTTCCATGCAAATAACTTTGCAGGAAGCTAGAATTACCGAACAACAAAAAAAATTAGTAAGCGTAAGTACTTATGCACATGAATTAATGGAAAGAGTAGGCTTTGAAGCACGCTCCAGCGAGTATGTTGATTCTAAAAGTGGAGTATCGGCAAGGCTAAGTATTTCTTGTTACGAAAATTTAGTGAGTGCTGCCGAGCGCCGTGCGATCATCAACAATGAAATTACCACCTCTGTAAGAATAACAGATTTTGTTGGTATTATTCCTTCTATAACTGGCAAGGTAGAATTAGTGTACGAAGGGGAACAAGAAGGTCCACAAATTGTTGCTCAACATCTTTTAGGAAAGGCCATAAAAACAATGTTTGCTGATATTTTTCCAATGCCTGATAAATTAAAGAAAAGCAAGGAAGAAAATCCTTATGCAGGAATTCTAAAATGGTTTTCAGACGGTGGCTCTGTAGATTTATTGTCGGATATGACAGACCAAGACTACTATAAAAACCTAAACTCAGTGCCGGGTTTGGTGGAAGTAGTAAAGAAAAATACCAATGAAAAAAACTTAAAAGAAATATACTTTTTCTGCGAATTAATATTGCACGGATTGGCAGAATATTCCAAAATCACAAAAAGTAAATTATTAAAAGGATTTTCTTTTAAAGATACTTTTAATTCTGTGTTTGATTTAAATAACTTAGCACCCGAAAACTAATTTTTAACTATGAAAACAAATCACGAAATTGATTATCAAATTTTAGGAGAAGAAATGCAATCTGTGGAAATAGAATTAGATCCACAAGAAACCGTTGTAGCCGAGCCTGGCAGTTTTATGATGATGGAAGATGGCATACAAATGGAAACAATTTTTGGCGATGGTAGCCATTCTAATGGTGGCAGTTTTATTAATAAATTATTTAGTGCAGGAAAAAGATTATTGGTGGGCGAAAATTTATTTATGACTGCCTTTACAAATGTTGGTGCAGGAAAAAAGAAAGTTTATTTTGCTGCCCCTTACACTGGAAAAGTTATTCCCTTAGATCTAAGTTTACTGAATGGCAAAATAATCTGTCAAAAAGATTCATTTTTATGTGCAGCAAAAGGCGTTAGTGTTGGCATAGAATTTCAAAGAAAACTAGGCACAGGTTTATTTGGTGGCGAAGGTTTTATCATGCAAAAACTAGAAGGCGATGGAATGGCCTTTGTTCACAGTGGAGGAAATATTATTGAAAGAACTTTGTCTCATGGTCAAATGCTAAAAATTGATACCGGATGTATTGTTGCTTTTACCTCTGGAATAGATTACGACATAAAATTTGTTGGTGGAATAAAAAACACTTTTTTTGGAGGCGAAGGAGTTTTTTTTGCTACTCTAACAGGACCAGGTAAAGTGTGGATTCAATCTTTGCCTATAAGCAGATTAGCCTCCAGAATTTTATCTATGGGTTCTGTTGGTGGAAGAAAAGAAGAAGGTAGCATTTTAGGTGGCTTAGGAAATATTTTAGACGGCGACGGTTTATAAAAATCATTACATTTGTATCAACCTAAAAATAACTTTATGAAAAAAACAATACTCCTACTTACAATTTTTGTAGCATCACTAAAATTATCCATTTCACAACCTCCTCCGCCGCCTCCAGGTAACTATCCATATTTAGAGACTTTTGAATCTTTTTCAGGAATTGGCGGCAGCACTTTAACAGGTTGGACAGGTTCCACAATTACACTGCAAGCCTATAACAATCATGGAACTAATGGCAGCAATGGAATGGCGAGAAATGTTTTTCATAGCCCAAACGTTTCTTCCCCTGCCAACATTTATATTATTTCTCCGATAGTTTCTACGTTAACCCCTACCTCGGAATTGCGTTTTGACTATAGAATAGTTGATGCCACTTTATATCCAAGCACTCCAACGGTTTTACCAAGTGATGCTTCCATAGTTGTATCAATTGGCAATGATCCAAACTTTACAACAATATACACCATCAATCCTTCCAATCACATCCAATCAACTAACTTTTCTACTGTTGTTGTTCCACTTGCTGCATACAGTAATACAAGCGTTACAATAAAATTTGAAATTAACAGAGGCACCAACTGCGACTATTGGGTGGATATAGATAATTTTAGTTTGAATAATGCAGGAACTGTTAATACGGTATCTTCTGAAAACAATACAACTTTAATTTATAGTGCACAAAACGGTGTAGTAATTAATCATGCTGGCTTACCAAAAACTAACACCTCTTTAAGTATATTTGATGTACAAGGAAAAATAGTAAACACGTTTACGGTTGATAAAAGTTATTTTGAAACAGGTAATTTAAATTTACCTAGAGGAGTTTATTTTGCCAGGATACAATCTGGCGAATCTACTTATACTAAAAAGCTTTTTATTGATTAATTAAACCCATTTAGAAAAGTAAAAGTCCGGAAGTTTAGCCGGACTTTTTTATTTAAAGAAAATAATTCATGAAAGACGTTTTAATAATTGGTGCAGGAAAATCTTCGGGATATTTGATTGATTATCTTTTAGAACAAACGTATCAATTCAACAATAAAATTGTAGTGGCAGATAACAACATTCTGTTTGCTCAAGAAAAAATTAAAGCACATAAAAATGCAAAGGCAGTAGAAATAAACTTGTTGGATGAACCATCCAGAATAAATTTAATATCCAATTCATACTTGGTGATTTCTATGCTGCCGGCAGATTTACATCCAATTATTGCAAAAGATTGCCTTAAATTAAAAAAACATTTATTCACTGCCTCTTATGTTTCGGCTGCTTTGCTAGAAATGGAAGAAGAAGTAAAGGCCAATCAACTTTTGTTTTTAAACGAATGTGGTTTAGACCCCGGCATAGATCACATGAGTGCCATGAAAATTATTGATGTTTTAAAAAATGAAGGAACACAAATCAATGGATTTAAATCATACTGTGGAGGATTAGTTGCACCAGAAAGCAATAACAATCCGTGGGGGTATAAATTTTCATGGAATCCACGCAACGTAATTTTAGCAGGACAAGGCACTGCAAGGTATTTAGAAAACAATGAAAACAAATATATTCCCCAACACAGGTTGTTTAGCTCGGCAGAAAAAATTTCCGTTCCGGGTATTGGAAACTTTGATGGATATGCCAACAGAGATTCTTTGGGTTACAGAAAAATATATGGATTACAAAATGTAAAAACCATGCTAAGAGGAACGCTTAGAGCCGAAAACTTTTGTAAAGCCTGGAACATATTTGTGCAAATGGGATTAAACAACGAATCGTTTGAAGTGGATGTAAAAAATAAAACCTATAGAGAATTTTCTTCTTCATTTCTGCCGGGCAGCGAAGATTTAAAAGAAAGAATTGCAAAATTATGCAATATACCCGCATCTGATACTGCAATAAATATGGTAGAATGGACAGGTATCTTGGGTGATGAAAAAATTCCGTTTTATAGCGCCAGTCCTGCAAAAATTCTGCAAGATTTGTTAGAAAGAAAATGGAAATTGCAGCACAACGATAAGGACATGATTGTGATGCAGCATATTTTTGAAGTAGAACAAAATAATTGTTCAAAAACTATTTACAGTTCATTAAAAGTAATTGGAGAAAACTTCGTCAACACGGCCATGGCTAAAACTGTGGGATTGCCTTTGGCAATTGCAGTTAAGTTATTTTTAGAAGGTAAAATAATGGAACGTGGCGTGGTAGTGCCTGTGAGCAAAGAATATTACACCCCAATTTTAGAAGAATTGGAGAGCTTTGGAATTAAATTTGAAGAACACGAAGAAATAAATTAAAGCTATATAGGTGTTTGTTTATTTGTGCTAATAGATTTTCTTATGTTTTGGACCTAATAAATTAAAGTAATTCCTATTTGCCACTTAGTTGTAAAATAATAATTTATATATATTTGTGGCATATGAAATTTACAAAAAAGTTATTTATTGCCTCCTTAAGTTTTCTGTTTATACTCGAGTTTAGCTCTTGCAACATAAGAAAATACAGAAATTATTACATAACTAATTCTAACATGGTCTTTCCCAAAAGTAAGGAAAGAATATTGCCCGAAGACAAAGACGATGAGTTGGTTTTTGTAAGGCATTACCATTTTTACCTGCCAAAAAAAATGAAAGACAATAAAGATACTGTTGCTCTAAAAAAATTTGCCAACAAGGTTTTTAGGAGAACACATGAATTAGATTGGAAAGTTTTTAATTATTCTCACGGTTGCAAACTCATCAACTACAACGAAAATGAAGATGTGAATTTTAATTTTTTTGTAAGACCAAAAAGAGGAACAAGATCATATACCTACGAAAGAAAATACAACAGAATTTGCTACCAAGCAAAATGGGACGGTAGCATCAAAAAGAACAAATAAAAAAAACAGTAGTTTAATATTTAGTTTACCCTCAAAAAGTCTATAGTAATTTTTTTTGATTGGCTTTCACCCAACTTTCTCAGAGAAGCTAAACTCGTTTACTTTTTTTGCTTAATCAAAAAAAATAAACAAAAAATTCCCATGCTGCCGCAAGCGTCTTACTTGTGGCAAATGTATCTTAGAAATCACAATTCTTCAATATTAACTAATCGTTTTACATCTGCAAAATCTCTTGCACTACGCCGCAGCAGATACACAAAAAAAAACTTTCATTCCTTTCTTTTCCATACAAATGTTTAGGTTCTCTACTATGCAATCGAAATAAATTCTTCTTTCAAAAACATCTACCCAAAACACAGTATCAAAACTTACGAAGTAAATTCATTATGAAATTTATAAATTCTGCTCCTCATTCAAATTTATTTTTTTTAATAAATCCACATTCGCCGAGGCTAAGGGACGCTTGAGGTAGCGGAGTTTGGTATGAAATGGATTGCAAATCCTATTATAACAAGTCCTCGTTGCAAACATAGGAGGAATATTTGGGGCAGTTAATGTTATGTAATGTTTCTTTTACTTAAAACACAAAAATTGTTCATGGCATGAATTTATCTTTTACAATAATTTGCCTTTCAGTCTCTTTGTTTAATTGTAGGTCTGTCATTTTTATCCACACATTTATTTCTATTTGCCAAGTATTATCAGGTGCTGACATTCCCTTTATATATCCCTTAAATGGATTCTTCCCATCTTCCCAATAAAGTCCACCATTTATACGATATTGAAAATTTAATGTCTTCAACAATTCGTTTTCAATTAAAAACGTATCCGCTGGATTTATAATAGTAAATGATAATTCACTCTCATTTCCACTGCAGCCAACTCTGCTGTCTGAATCTTGTTTGACTACTCTTTTAAAACAATAGGTACTGCCCTCTTTAATAAGTACATTTCTAACAAATCCTGAAGTGATAGGGTTCTTCTGGTTAAGTTGAACATCTTCCGTTAAGAAATTTACCGCTGCAGATTTCTTATTTCGGCTTTCCTTTTTTTGTTCACTCACCAAAAATAAAGTGGTATTGTTGTTTTTTATTGAATTAATTTCTGCAACTGTTTCATTTGCTAGTTCTTTATTCTTATCTTTTTGAGTCGTCACCTTATTTTCTTTGAGAATCAATTTTTCTGAAGCCGTTTCTGGATTCTTGCACGCAATTAATTTGCTAAATAATAATAGGATTAGTAATTGAATTTTTTTCATGCTGTTGTAGCTAATGATTTAAAGATTGCGTGATTGGCGTCCGCGGCGGCGTATTGGAGCTTCAACCTTTAGACTTGCAACAAAGGTATAATTGAAATCGAAGAGTACAAGTACCTTTTTTTACCCGCTATTTTGCCAATGTGCTGTTATGCGGTCGTGCTTTTTTTTGTCTTTGTTACTGTCCTAC
>JBAXQC010000041.1:0-26216 GCA_037131955.1 Bacteroidota bacterium | reverse complement strand
AAATTTATCAGTTAAAATTCCATTGTAAATATAAACTCCGTGTCTCACACCTTTTTGGTGGCGTAACATGTTTTCAATTCCACCTTCTTCGCCAATGTTTAATATGATAGGTGCAAAAATATTACTTAGTGCATAAGATGCAGTTCTAGATACTCTTGAAGCGATATTTGGAACACAGTAATGTATTACTCCATATTTTCTAAAAACTGGTCGGGTGTGGTTGGTAACAACAGAAGTTTCAAAACAACCACCTTGGTCAATGCTAATGTCTATTATTACCGAACCATATTTCATTTCGCTTACCATTTCTTCGCTTACCACACAGGGTGTTCTTCCGTCTGTGGCTCTTATGGCGCCAATTGCTACGTCGGCTGTTTTTAAATGTTTTGCTAATATTTTAGGTTGAAGTACCGATGTAAAAACTCTCATGCCTAAATCACTTTGCAAACGACGCAAACGATAGGGAGAGTCATCAAATATTTTTACCATAGCACCTAATCCCAGCGCTGCACGTGTTGCAAACTCTGCTACTGTTCCGGCGCCAATAATCACTACTTCGGTGGGTGGCACTCCAGTTACGCCGCCAAACATAGCTCCCTGCCCTTGGTTGATGTTGCTTAAATATTCTGCTGCAATTAAAATTGCTGTATTGCCTGCAATTTCACTCATGGCACGAATCACCGGAAAAATTCCATCTTCGTCTTTTATGTGGTTAAATGCAATAGCAGTAACTTTTTTATCCATTAGCTCAGAAACAAAATTAGTTTTTTGAACGCTGAGTTGTAAGGCCGAAATTAAGGTTTGTTTGCGTTGCATCAACTGAATTTCTTCGGCAGAAGGTGGTGCAACCTTTAAAATAATATCGGCTTTGTAAACTTCTTCGGGCGAATAAGCAATTTGAGCTCCTGCTTCGCTATAGTCTTTGTCGTCGAAATTAGACCCTTGTCCTGCTCCAGTTTCTACTACTATTTGATGGCCATTGCTCACCAACATTGCCACAGCATCTGGCACTAACGAAATTCTATTTTCCTGAAAAGATGTTTCTTTGGGTAATCCAATAAATAAATTGCCTTTCTTACGAGCTACTTCTAACATTTCTTCTTGAGGCATCAAGTTACCTTGAAACTTGGCGGAAGTAAAAGATTCTTTCATGAATTTTATTTGAGCCTAAAATTACTAAATATTAATTTAATTTTTGCTTGATAAAAATTTATTGTTCTACTTTTATTTTTTAAACAATGTATCCACAAAAAAATTAATAGCTATGGCAAATACCATTCTTCATAAAGCAGAAACAAGGGGCGATGCAAATCATGGTTGGCTCCAAAGCAAACACACTTTTAGTTTTGCAAACTATTACAATCCCCAAAGAATGCATTTTGGAGTTCTGAGAGTTTTAAACGACGATAGAGTAGAAGCAGGTATGGGATTTGGAACTCATCCACACGATAACATGGAAATTATTTCAATTCCATTAGAAGGAGATTTGGAGCACAAAGACAGCATGGGAAACATTACTGTAATTAAGAAGGGCGATGTACAAGTAATGAGTGCTGGCTCGGGAATTACTCATAGCGAATACAACAGAAGCAAAGACTCGTTGGTGAAGTTTCTTCAAATTTGGGTTTTCCCTAACAAAAAAAACGTTACGCCACGCTACGATCAAATTTCATTAGATATAAACGACAGGCACAATAAATTGCAACAAATTTTGTCCCCCAATGCTCATGACGAGGGTGTTTGGATACATCAAGATGCTTGGTTTTTTATGGGTAAGTTTGATAAAGATTTAGAAGTAGAGTACAAGATAAAAAAACCAGGCAATGGGGTATATGCTTTTGTTTTAACAGGTGATTTTACCATAGATGGAATTGCATTAAACACAAGAGATGGACTAGGAACATGGGACACTGAAAAGATAACCATTAAATCGGATTCTGATGAGGCAGAGATATTATTAATGGAGGTTCCTATGAATGTATAAATGTAATTTGTATTACTTTATTTAGGTTTATAAAAGATGGATTGATAGTAAATAAATCATTTGGTTTTTTTATACTAAAGAAGTATTTTTTGGTTGTTTGAAATATAATAATTTAGATCCTCAAAACACAAATCACAAACATTTTAAACAAGATAAAAAATGTAAAAAATGGCAGTTATCAAATTCTATAGATGGAGATTCTCATACATTTTTTATTAGGTTCAAAAGTTGTTCCTGATTGTAATGGAAAAATTTCTGCCGGGAGCACTGATACCAGAGGCAAAAGTTCTATAATTTTTATCTAAAATATTTTCTAAACTCATTTGTAACATCAAGTTTTTATGGATGTTGAAATTTGTTCTTAAATTTAATGTAAACCAAGCTGGCATTCCGTATGCAGTTGCTTCTGCAAAATTGTCTTCTCCTTTTAGATTGTAATCTTTTAATCGTTTCCATCCATTGTACATTGCATAAAACTCACCTCTAAATCTTTGCTTTTTTAACACCAATGATGTTTTTCCAAAGGTGGGCGGAATATGATCAAGGGGATAATTTATTGAATCTGTTTTTATTCTTGCAAACGTATAATTAAAGCAGGAGTAGAGTGAAACAAATTCAGAAATATCTGCCGATAGAAATGAATTAAATCCATATATGTATGCTTCATTGGCGTTTAAATTGCTTGTAACTTTGCTTAATTGTCCATCATAAAATATAGAATCTTTTCCATTAAAATTTGAACTGGATGTGGTAATTACATTTTTGTAAATTGTATAAAATCCATTTATTCCAATTGTGGCATTGTCATTTATTGATTTAGAAATTCCTAAATCTAAATTGTAAGTAAATTCAGGTTTTAAGTTTGGATTTGGAACAATTATATTGCCTCTTACCGATTCAAAAACTTTACTTAAATCATCCACATTTGGAGCTCTAAAGCCACTTGAAACTAAACTGGTAATTCTCCATGAATTAGTAGGCATGTATACTAAACCAATGTTTCCATTTAAAGCAGAATTATTTTGACTTACATTGTCAAAAGGAAAAGGGAAAAAAGTTTTGTCGTTGAATTTAGAAGTCAAGTTAACTTTACTTAAGCGAACACCATCGTTTAAAATTAGTTTTTTATTTATTTCTAAACTGTGCGACACATATCCTGCAATTGATTGATATGTGGAGCCCCCATCAGGATATCTCGTATTTAATTTAAATGTTGTTCCTTCTCTAATATCTGTGGTTGTTGCATTAGATTTTACGGAATTGAAACTTGCTTCAATGCCGTATCTAATTTCGTGTTTTAAAATTCTTTTTTCCAAATCAAAATTTACTGTTGCTATGTTTAAATTTTCTGTTCTAGAATTTAGCAGAATACTATTTAATCTTCTGTCGTTCCTGCTTTCTTCAATATTCTGGTAGGCTAGAATTATTCTAAAGCTATTAAACATTTTAGTTGCGGAAAGCACATTTAATGTGTAGGAGCTAAAAATTCTTTTCTGTGGGCCATAATACCATTCAGCAAATCTGGGCTTGGAATCTACTGTTTGTTGCAACCTTGCATAAAAAGGAATATTGGATGAATTGGAAAATTGGAAGTTTACAACATGAGTAATTTTTTCGCTTTGTTTGAAAAGAAATTTTTGCAAAATATCGTATTGCTTATAGCCTGATGTTTTTTGAATAGTTGAATTTGGATTAGCAATTACGGAGTCTCTTCCATTAATTCTTTGCACATAAAATTCTCTTTTTCCCCAATTTCCATAAAATGGATTTCTGCTTGCACCTTGCCTTAAATCTTCAAAATCAGAATAAGTTAAGCTGGTTAATGAAGCTAAATTTTTTCTGCCAAAATTAAAATCAATATGCCCTGTTTTTTCTTGGTTGGCAGTTGAATACCTAATAAAAGAATTACAAGAAACAAATAGGGTGGAATCTAAAGAAAGTTTAGGATTTTTTGTAAAAAAATGCATCACGCCACCCAAAGCATCGCTTCCATATATAACAGATCCAGGGCCAAAAATTAGTTCTATTTTTTCTAAAACAGTATTATCAATGGTTAGTATATTTTGCAAGTGTCCGCCTCTGTAAATTGCATTATTCATGCGAACTCCATCTACCACCAATAAAACTTTATTTGTTTCAAATCCTCTTATAACTGGACTTCCCCCACCAAGCTGACTTTTTTGAACAAAAATATTTCCCGTGCTTTGCAATAAATCTGCAGTATTTTGTTGATTAAGGTTTGTAATTTCTTTAGATGAAATCACCTGAATATTTTGAGCAATGTCTTTTCTTTTTTCCTCAAATTTATTAGCTGAAAATACAATTTCTTCTAACGAATAAGATTTTTCATGAAGGAAAACCTTGTAATTATTGTCAATAAGGTATTTATAAGGTGTCCTTTTTTGGTAATAAGAAACATGATAAAAACTTATGCTATCACTCTCATTAAATTCACCAAGAGTTAATTTACCATTTTCATTTGTAACAAAGCAATTAGATTTATTTGAAGTGCAAACTCTTACTCCACTTATTGGTTTTAATGAACTATAATCTATTGTTTGAAGAGATTGACTATATAAAGTTATATGTAAAGTAATTAGAAGACCTATAATGAAACATCCTTTCATTTACTATTTCCCAAATTGTTTAAGATGATGATCCATGTGTTTCCAAAACAAGTTATTCCACTCGGTTTTATTTAATTTGCCAAAAGACAAAGATTCTTTTCCATCAAAATAGGTTTCACCTAATTCTTGTGTTTTTTGTAGGTAGGAGATTAACCTTTGTTTTTCATGGTTAAAATCTCTTTCATCAGTAATTAAAAATGCCGGTGCAGTTTGGCTGTTTTTTTTATAAGGTCCTTCGCCAACAATAGATTTCTTTAGAAAATATTTTAAAATAAATTTCATTACCGCAGGTGGAGCTTTGTGTTTGTTTTCATATACCATTTCATAGCTTACGCAAACATGAGCAAGCATTTGTGCTACATTCATTTTTCCCCAAACAGGTTGGGTTAAATTAGTAAGCTTGTTTACTCTTTCAATTACATTAGTGGTTTCTTCTACACTAAAAATATTTAGTAATGCCATAGGTTTTAATTTTTAATTTATTAAATCTTTTCCGATATCGGTTCTAAAATATTTTTTTGTGTAATTTATTTTTTCAATGTCATGGTAAATTTTTTCTCTGGCTTGATTTGTATCACTTGCCAAAGAAGTTAGAGCCATTACCCTACCGCCATTTGTTGTTGTAACATTGTTATCTGCTTTTGTTCCTGCTTCAAAAACTAAGGAATGTTCCACTGTTTCTATTCCTGAAATAGGATAACCTTTTTCAAATGCGGCAGGATAACCACCCGAAGCTAATACAACGGTTAAGGATGTACGATTGTCTATATCTAAGACAGTTTCTCTTAAATTACTTGTTCCGCAATTTATAAGAAGTTTTAAAAAATCTGATTTAATTCTTGGCAAAACTGCTTCTGTTTCCGGGTCTCCCATTCGGCAGTTGTATTCAATTACTTTTGGCTGACCATTGCAGTTTATTAATCCAAAAAAGATAAATCCCGTATAAGAGATATTTTCATTTTTTAGTCCGGCTATTGTTGGATTGATAATTTGTTGAATAACTTTATCTGTAAATTTTTCATCTACAAAATACACAGGAGAAACAGCTCCCATGCCACCAGTATTTAATCCGGTATCGTTGTCTCCAATTCGCTTATAATCTTTGGCCTCTGGCAAGATTACGTATGATTCGCCGTCAGTGAGCACAAACATAGAAACTTCTATTCCACTTAAAAATTCTTCAATCACAACTTGTGAAGATGATTCACCAAATTTTTTATCAAGAATCATTTCCCTTAATTCTTTTTTTGCCTCAATTAAATTATCAATAATTAAAACACCTTTGCCTGCTGCAGGTCCATCGGCTTTTAAAACGTAAGGAGGGCTAAGGCTATCTAAAAAAACATCTGATTCATTAATATTTAACTCGCTAAAAGTTTTGTAAGCAGCAGTGGGAATTTTGTACTTTAGCATAAATTCCTTGCTGAAGGCTTTGCTTCCTTCAAGTTGTGCTCCCGTTTTTCCTGGGCCAATAATTAATAAATTTTTTAATTCAATGTCCTTTTCCAAAAAATCTCTAATTCCATTTACAAGCGGAACTTCAGGGCCAATAAGTATTAATTCTATTTTGTTTTGTTTGCAAAAGTGCGAAATTCCTTCAAAATCATTTTCTTGCAGATTAACGTTTTCGGCAATTTTTGCAGTGCCACCATTTCCGGGTGCAACAAATAACGTAGTTAGAAAATTACTTTTTTTTATGGCATGTGCAAAAGCACTTTCTCTGCCTCCGGAGCCAATAATTAATACATTCATTTTTATTTTCTATCAAATAGTAACCGCTTTCCTCGGTTGTTTTCGTTTATTGTTCCATTATTATATGCATGGTTACCATTTACAAAAGTATGTATCACTTTAGATTTAAATTCTTGACCTTCAAATGGACTCCAGCCACTTTTATATAGAATATTGGATTTGTTTACCATCCAAGGATTATTTAAATCTACAAGTGCTAAATCGGCATAAAAACCTTGTTTAATAAACCCTCTTTTTTCAATTGCAAACAGTTCAGCTACTTTGTGGGACATTTTATCTGCAATTTTTTCCAGGCTAATTTTTTGCTGGTGATGCAATTCCAACATAGCCACTAAGGCGTGTTGCACTAGTGGTCCACCGCTTGGACAATTAAGATAATCTCTTGACTTTTCTTCAATGGTATGAGGTGCATGATCGGTTGCAACCACGTCAATAGTATCATCAATTACTGCATTAAGAATTGCATCCCTATCGCTTTCATCTTTTACAGCAGGATTCCATTTTATAAATCCTTTTTTTGTTTGGTAGTCTTTTTTACAAAACCATAAATGATGAATGCAAGCTTCGGAAGTAATTTTTTTGTCCTTTAAAGGAATTTTATTGGTGAACAATTCTAATTCGTCTTTTGTGCTTATGTGCAAAATGTGCAACCTTGTATTGTGCTTTTGTGCCATATTAGCCGCAAAGGAAGAGGATTTAAAACATGCTTCACGGCTTCTAATTTCTGGATGAAATTCAAACGGTATAGCACTTCCGAATCTTGTTTTAAAAAGTTCTAAATTGTTTTTTATCATAGGATCGTCTTCGCAATGGGTAGCAATTAGCATTTTACTTTCTCTGAAAATTGCTTCCAAACTTTCTTTATTATCTACCAGCATGTCGCCAGTTGATGAACCCATAAATATTTTTATTCCGCAAACATTTCTAGGGTCTGTTTCTAAAACATCTTTTAAGTTGGTATTAGATGTACCCATAAAAAAGGAATAGTTTGCAAGAGATTTTTCTGCAGCTATAGCGTATTTTTGTTCTAAAAGGTCTTTTGTTAGCGCACTTGGAACAGTGTTTGGCATTTCCATAAAGGAAGTTATTCCTCCTGCAACCGCAGCTCTTGATTCTGTATAAATATCTCCTTTGTGTGTTAGGCCAGGTTCTCTAAAATGAACTTGGTCGTCTATAATTCCGGGAAAAATATGAAGTCCAGTAGCATCTATTTCCTTAGCATTTCCAATATAACTTCCATTTGGAATGATGTCTTTGATAAATTCTCCATCAATTAATACATCATTTTTTGATATTTTTCCTTCATTTACAACAAGTCCATTTTTTATTAACGTAGGCATTTTATTTTAGAAGCTTTAAATATTCTGTTTTAATTTTCTTTAAATCGTAATCCAACTTTTTGCTGTATAAATTATCGTATTCAAACTGTTTAGTTTTTGAGCTAAATACAATTATTGCAATGGGTTCTTTAAAAATCTTAGCATCAAGTTTTTCTTGCTCTCTATAAAATGTAATATCGGCAGGGAAGATATATGCCGTGTTTAAATCAGTAGGAATTTTTGTATCGATACTAAGAATTTTGGAGTAAAATCCTTTACGAGAAATTATAATTTTATATTTCTTTTGAAAGCCTAATCTAAATTTACACTTCCCCTTTTCATCGGCAAAAACGGCTTTTATTAGAGCACCTTTGTCATCGTAAATTCTAAAAAGAACAACAGGAACTACTACAGAAGATATTTTCCCATTTTCTTTGGTGGGTTCGGTTACTTCACATTGCATTTCTAAATAGTGAATTTTGTCGTCTTGTGTAAATCCCTCGGGCAATTTACCCTCTTGTTCCTCGTCGTCCTCTTCTACATTTTTGGATGAATTGCCTTTCTTTGCCTGCGAGTATGTAAAATTATCTATTGCACTTACAAAAAATAAGAGCAGTAGAATCAAATAAAAAGCCTTCGTTTTCTTCATTGTTATTATTTATTGATAACAATCTTACTAAAAATTGCGATTGTATCCAAAAATCATTTGCTAAAAATAGAATTTTATTAAAATGTATAAGTGCAAAATTGGCAATTAAACTTTATAAAAGTACTCTATGTAAGCCATAGTTGTATTCTTTAAAAATTGAGTTTTCTATTTTCTTTAAATCATTTTTATTCGTAATAAAATCAATTTTACTAACGTCGAGTAAAAGAATTCTTGTTTTTTCTATTTTAGAAAACTGTTCAAAAAAGTTTATATATCCTTTTTGAATATTAATTAAATATTCTGCTTTTATATTTTGTTCGTAATCCCTTCCTCGTTTTTTAATGTTGTTTAATAACACGTCAATATCAACATATAAATAAACCAATAAATCTGGAATTCTTATGTTGGAAATTACGATATTAAAAAACTCTTGATACAATTTAAATTCATCAACTGGTAAGTTTGCTTGTGCAAATATTAAACACTTATAAATAAAATAATCAGAAAATATTTGTTGCTCAAACAAAGAGTTTTGCGAAGTTTCAGTTTTTAATTGTTGGTACCTTTCCGCTAAAAATGAAAGTTCTAAAGGAAAGGAATATTTTTCGGGATTGTTGTAAAACTTTGGCAGAAAAGAGTTGTCCTCAAATTGTTCTAAAATTAATTTGCTTGACTTTTCTTTTGCTAATAACTTGGTAAGAGAAGTTTTGCCAGCTCCAATATTTCCTTCAATTGCAATAAAAGGATACAACATTACGAGAGTTGTTTTTTTCTTTGCATCCCAAATTCCATTATTCTATCAATAAAATCATAAGGAGTATAACCTTGAATTGCTGTTTGGTGAAAAATACAAGTTGCGGGTGTCATTCCCGGCAATGAATTTACTTCTATAAAAATAACTTCTACTTTTTTATTTTCAAATATTCTTACAAATGCATCTATTCTTGCATAGCCTTGTATGTTTAAAACTCTGGCAGCTTTTTCAATTTCTAGTTTAACAATGTTAGAGTATTTTTGCCTTTGCTCATCGTTTAAATCATACCTAGCAGGAGTTATATTTTGGCCTTGACCTGCTAAAAATTTCTCTTCTAAACTTAGTATTTCTCCTTCAGACAAAGCTTCCGATGCTTCAAAAATTTCATACTCAATTTGGTTTTTAGAGTTGTATTTTGTGAGCAAGCCAATGGTAATTTCTATAAAATGTTTTGCATCTTTTTTTGAAATTAATTCTTCTACTAAAAACTCTTTTTTTATTGGAAATTCCTCGTTAAGTTTTACTTTTAGTAAGCCAGCTTGATTGACTAAAAGCTCCTCTTGTTGCCTAAAAATTAATTGGGCAAAAGCAATTAATTCTGTTTTGTTTTTTATTTTTCTTACAGCACTGCTGCAACCATCATCAACGGGTTTTGCAATAAATGGATAATTTAATTCTTGTTCTAGTTGATAAATTACGACCGATGAATTTTCTTGCCAATCTTTTCCGGAAACTTTTGCATGTTTGGCACACAAAAATCCGTTTTTCATTAATATTTCGTTGGTTTCAAATTTGTTTATTGTTACACCAGCACTGTCCTCTTTAGAACCATTATAAGGCAAACCTACTTTTTCTAACTCCTTTTGCAATGCTCCGTCTTCTCCAGGTCTTCCATGCAAGGCAATAAAAACGGAATCAAATGATTTTCCTAACTCATTAAATGAAATTGGTTTTGGATATTCTGTCAATTTTTTTCCAATAAATTTTTCAGATACATTTTTACATTCCTCCATTATTTTTTTTGTGATGGCATGTTTTTCCAAATTGTTTAATTTTTCTTTAATGTCATCTGCATTGTCTTTTAATAGTAAGTTTATTGGAATTTCATACAAGCTAAATTCATTTTCATTACCACTCAAGAAAATGGGTATTGGATAATATTTAGAGGAGGAGGATAGTTTTTCATAAATATTTCTGCCACTTTCTACTGATATATGTCGCTCAGAAGAGTAACCACCTAGGATTACCGCTACTTTCTTTTTATTGGTATTTTCTTCTCGTTCTAATTTTATTAGGGATTCTAATTTAAGAATTGTGTTTTTGTAACTAACGGGACTTTTGCTTTGTAAAAATCTTTTTTCTAGAGATTTTGAAATAATATAGGTTAGGAATTGTGATGGGTTTAATCCTATTTCTGCTGCTTGATGAAAGAAGAAAGAAGATGGCATCATTCCACTAGTTGTATTAGGGTCGTTTAAAAATATTTTGCCATCATCGCTTATGAATCCATCTATTCTGGCATACACATCAAATGCAAAAAATTTAAACAGCTTTTCACATTCTTTTCTAATGGTTTCAATTTTTGAAGTTTCTATATTTATGGGTGTAACTTTTCGAGAAAGCCCTGGTAAATATTTAGAACGGTAATCAAAAAGTTGAGTTGATTTTACAATTTCTGTTGGCGGCAGTGCAATGGCATGATTTCCATTATTAATATCCTCGATTACTATACAAGAAAATTCTTTTCCTTTTACAAATGCTTCAATCAATACTTTTTGTTCTCCGTCAAATGCAATGAGCTCAATGATGGAATTATTTTTATCAAACTGTTGTTCTAATTCAGATAGCAACTCTTCGGGATGATAAATTTCTTTTTCTAGGCTGCTGGTTTTTAATAAAAGTGGCATACCAATACCTTCTCTTATATCCGAACAAAGCCTTACCCATTCTACCTTTTTTGCATACTCTAATTGTTGCCATGTAGTTTTATCTATCTTTCTTACAAAAAAACTTTTTTCTACAGCAGCAATAAATTCTTCTTCTTTGTTTATTATTGAAACGCCAATAGAAGAGCCTTGAGTAGCAGACTTTATTACCATTGGAAAGCCAATTTTTGCTTTGGCCAACTCCAAAATTTCACGATTAGAATTATCAAACTCGTTTCTACTTTCTATAACAATATATTCCGGACTATTAAAACCGGCGGCTGTCATTAATTTTTTTTGAATTGTTTTATCTATTCCAATACAGGAAGAAAAAATTCCACTTCCACTGTAAGGGATATTTAAATATTCAAACAACCCCTGAATTTTTCCATCTTCGCCGTAAGGTCCGTGTAAACATAAAAATGCAAAATCAATTATATCTTTTAGCTCATTGGCAGATAACACTTTCCCAATTTTAGCTAACATTTCAAGATTGTTCTTATCATCAGCAGAAAAAAGTGATTCTTGGTATATTTGAAATTCGTTTTTGCTTTCAGTTAAAAATTCTACAGGTGGAAAAAAATCTCTAATACTTCCTTTGTATATTAATTGCCAGTTGAGCAAAACAAAGTTTCCAAACGAATCAATAAAAATTGGTACAGCTTCAAAAATACTTTTGTTTAGGTTGTCGTAAACAGTTCTACCTCCTGCAAAAGATACCTCTCTTTCTCGTGATTGTCCACCAAAAAATATTCCTATTTTAATTTTCATTTGCTTGTACGTTGGTCCAAATTGATTTTTTCAAAAATAGAGAAATTAACTGGCTGTAAAATTGAATTGAATTTTGTTTTGTGAACAAATTATTAAACACAATTAAAGAAGGTTTGTATTCTTAGAAACTCTTTTCAATTGCAATTAACCATCTAAATTTAAAGTTTTGTGCTTCCACAAATGGAGCATTGCTCAAATAAAAAGGTGAATCAAATCGTATGGTTAACGGCTCTGTTTTATCTAAAACCCACCACTTATTAATTGTTATACTTATTCCTGCGCCTGCATCGGCTCTGGCAAATAAATAATCTATCTTATTTCCTTTTTTTGAATAATTTACTACACCTGCATCTGCAAATAAATAAGGGTCAATTGTGAGGTATCGTGCAAACTTTTGGCGGTAAAAATGTGTGAGTTTTGCAAAAGACCATTCTGCGTTGATAGATGATCCAGTATTTGTTCTAAAAACAGAAACCTGACCTTTGTCGTCTATTAACTGTGTTGGAGCCAAGTAACCTACATATCCTCTTAAATTAAGTCCACCACCTAATTGAAAATTTCCTGGAGCATTGTTCAATGCCATCCAGTTGTAGGGAACAAATCCGCCACTTCTGGTAAATTTATTTTCTGCCATTTCCTCAGGATTAGCACCACCCAAGTATAACATCGACTCTATTGGAGTTGATCCAAATCCAATACGTGTAAAAACTCTTGTTCTAAAATCTGAAAATCTAAATTGTATATTTTCTTTGTAGGTTGCTTCAAAATAATTGTAGTTGCTAGGGTAGATTGCCGAACGTAAATTTAAGTTCAACGAATAATAAAATCTATTTCTGTTTTTTTCAAAATTTACTCCTGCATTTAAACTATTGTTCCATAAGTCTTGAATCCAAAGATTATTTCCTGCCAAGTATGAAACTCCCGCTATTCCATTTCTTCTAAACGATTTAAAAAATCCATAAACAGAAATATTTTTCCCTAATATTTCTTTGCTAATTCCAGCTTGATAGAGTTCTAGCCCATCTAATCTTCTACTCTTTAAGGTAATGGAAACAAGTTTACTTTGATCTATTGGGGTATTGTATAAAAAGTTGTATGAAAATAATTCTGAAGAATTTCCTTTTAACTGATTGGTAAAATCATCCTGCGTCAATACTCGGGTGTTATACCATGCACTAAGAGAAAATTTGTGAGACAATTCAGAATAATTTCCTTCGGAGTGCACTCCCACTTTAAACCCGTCAATGGCATTGTACCAAAAATCGGGTCGTATAAAAACATTGTAGTTTTGATAATCAAAGGTATTTTTAATTCTGTGGTCAAAATTTAATTTAATGGGACATTTACTCTGATTGTCTAAACGATTATTATCCGCCAACCTTTTAGTTGTATCAATTACAATAGATTTTATTTTTTCATCTAGCACTATGTTGGCAGTATAATGTTTATTTAGAATGTCCCAGCCTGTCCATTTTGGTAAAACGATAGAGTTTGTTTGTTTAACAAACCATTGGTTTGGAATATGAAATCCTTGGTACTTTCCTGATTTAGTTTCTGCCACAAAATCTATTGGCATTTGCATTCTTCCCTTTCTTTTAAAATTTACTTGATATTTGTATTTATCGTTTTCTTTGCCTTCGTATTTAATTTTCCCAACAGAATAATCTATTGTTTTATTTGTTTCTATCCATTGGTCAAAAAACCAGTTTAAATCTACTTTGGAGGTTTGAATAAATGCATCTCTCATGTCTTCTATATATGGATGTGCTATGTACCATTTGGCAAAGTATGCCTTCATACATTTTAAAAATAGTTCATCTCCCAAAACGTATTGTAAATTATACAACATGGTAGATGTTTTGTAATACACTTGTCTGTATCCGCCACCATGGCCCAAAGCTCCATTAAAACCATCGCTGTGTGTATTTATAAATACGGGTTCATCTTTTTGAGCACTTCCTATGTAGGCGTTAAATGTTCTTTGATTTCGAACTAAATTTTTTTCCTTAAATTTTTTGCGGTACCAATTTGTTTCAGGATTTTCTGTTACAACTCTTCCTTCAATTTTTTCTAAAGACCACGTAGTTAAAAACTGAGTAAATCCTTCGTCAAGCATGGCACGATAGGTTTCGTTGTTTCCCACCATTCCAAAAAACCAGTTGTGGCCAACTTCGTGTGCAAGTAATTGTCTGTAATCTGGATCTCTTCCTCCATCTAAAGTTAACATTGGATATTCCATTCCATCTCTGGCATCGGCAACTACCATCTTGTTGTATACATACTCTCCAAAATCTTTAGAATACACTTCAATAACTTTTGCAGTAAAATCAGCAGCATTTTGCCAACCACTGCAATGTCCTTCTTGAGCTAAAGCAACAACTTGAACATCTTTATAAAATGCTTCGCCAATCCTATACGTTGGGTCGGCAGTAAAAGCAAAGTCGTGAACATTTTCTGCATGGTATTTCCATGTTTTTTTTTCGTTGGTATTGTATGGAATTATAACAGATGGCGAACTTCCCCAAGGTTTATCTTTGAAGTTTTTAATGTCTAATTTTTCTCTTAACTCTTTTGGTAAAACTTCTTCTTTGTTTAATAAAAAGCCAGTGGCTTCTGCAATAAAATTTGAAGAGAAAGTAAGTTCTACATCAAATGTTCCAAAGTCTCCGTAAAATTCTTTGCCCAAATGTTGGTCGGTTGTCCAGCCAAACTTCCTGTCGTATACCGAAATTCTTGGATACCAATGAACACCATCGTAATGTTTGTTTCCCCAGGCATCAAACAACTTCATTCTCCTTCTGCCACTGCCCGCAGCATCAAAGTATGTTTTAAAAACTATTTGAAAGGAAACTGTTGAGTTTGGTTTTAATGGTTCATTTAAATAAACTTTTAAAATGGTATTGTCTAACTCAGTTTTTGCTTCCTGGTTAGATCCATTTAATTTTATTGATTCTATGGTAGTTCCCTTTTGAATTTTTTCGTACTTGCCGTATTTTATTTTTTCGCCATTGCTAATAGACAGTTGATCTAAATACGAGCCGGGTTGAAAAGCATTTTGGCTCAATCTAAAGTAAACATAATACAAAGTATCTGGAGAATTATTGGTGTATTCTAAAATCTCATCGCCCGAAATTATATCTGTACTTTCATCAATGTTTGCAGTTATTTTGTAATATACATCTTGTTGCCAGTATCCTTTATCTGTAAGGGATTTTCTGTTTTTCCAATAATGAGGATTGTCTTTAGATTTGTAGGTATCTGGCTTGGCAATAGGATTGTATTGGGCAAAAATTGGGGCCAATATTCCAACAAAAAATAAAAAAGTTAAATAAATTTTTTTCATGTAATTAATAAACTCAAATGTACTATTTAAATTTATTTTGATGACTTAGAAAAAACAAAAATAGGGAATGGAACTGCTAATACTAAAATTATTCCTGCACTTCTAAATCATAAACTAAAATGGAATAAGGGGGAATTTGTTCTGTTCCTGTTAATCCAAAAGCAAGATGTGGAGGAAGTATTACAAATGCTTTTTCTCCTTTTCCCATTTTTTGAATTACCTCATGAATTCCAGATTCTACGTTGTCTTTTTCTACTTTAAATTTTACTTTTTGAATTTGATTTTTATCAAAAATTACTTTGCCTTCTAACGTTTGAAGGCTAAATTTTATGGAAACACTTTCGTTAGATTTTATTCGGGGCTTGTTATTTTTTTGATAGATAAAGTAAGTAAGGCCGGTTCCTGTTTTGTCTGCATTCCAGTTTCTTCTTTTGATGTATGCATCAATGAGTAATTTATCTTCGGAAACAATTTTTTTATTTGCTTGCTGCAAGGTTTCTTTAATTATAGCATCAGGAATTTCTTTGGGCTTTTCTTTGCAAGAAAAAACAACAAGTACAATTAAAAAACTACACAGTATTTTCCAGTTCATCTTTATACAATTTTATTGCACTAACAAACTCCGAAATTACCTCGTCCATTCCTTTTTTTACGTTTGCACCCGAAGCATTTTTGTGTCCTCCACCGTTAAAATATTTTCTTGCAAAACTATTTACATCAAATGTGCCTTTGGACCTGAAGGATATTTTTACTTCACCTTCTCTTTCAACAAAAAATACCGAAAGAACAATGTTTTCTATGCTTAAGCCATAATTTACAAATCCTTCGGTATCGCCTTTTTTCATTTCAAACTGTGCTTGTTCGGCAGCATTTAAAGAAAGAAAAACAGTTCTGTAATCGCTTAGCACCTCTAGTTTTTCATGCAATAATTTTCCCAAAAGTCTTAATCTGTTTTCGGAATTTGTGTCATAAATATTTCCATGAATTTTACTTTTATCCACACCAGCATCTATAAGTTCGCCAACAATTCTATGTGTTGTGCCACTGCAAGAATCAAATCTAAACGAGCCGGTATCGGTCATAATTCCGGTGTATAAACTTTCTGCTATGTCTTTGTTTAAATAGTTTTTCCATCCCAATTGCTCGGCAAAATCAAATACCATTTGGCACGTAGAGCTTGCCGAAACATCAGATAAAATTAAATTGGCGTAATCATCGGGTTGCAAATGATGGTCTAGTGTAATTTTTATTGCTTTGCTGTTCCTTAAGCTTGCTTCTAAATCATTTATTCGGGCAGGTGTATTAAAATCTAATGAAATAATTAAATCGGCATTTAATATTAATTCGTTTGCTTTTTTTAAGTGTTGTTCTGCATTCATTAATTTTTTAGAATGTGGCATCCATTTTAAAAAATCGGGTTGAGCATTTGGAAGTATCATTTTTACAGCCTCTTCTTTTTTTAATTGAATCAAGAACCCGTATAATCCGGTAATTGAACCTATGGCATCGCCATCTGGATTAAAATGTGTGAGAAGAATAATGTTTTGAGAATTTTTTACAAGTTCTCCTGCTTCTACTATTTTTTCTTTTTGTAGCATATTTTCAAAGGTATATTAATTTGACTGGAATAAAAATCTTAACGATTTTAATCCTTTATTCTTACGACTTCTTAACTAAAAATTTATAGCATACTGCAATAAAAATGTCCTCATGGGCTGAATATCTGCAGGTCGTCCCATCAATTCTATATTGAATAAATTATTGATTAATAAAGAAATTTTTTGACCTTGATTTACTTTATATGAGAATCTAAAATCGCAGATAGTTTTACCAGTATTGTGTATTTTTCTGTACTCTTTTAATCCGTTTACAATGTATACTCCTGTGTTTAATCCCGGCACTAAATCCGATAACACTGGTTCCTGAAAAGCCCTGTCAATATTTTGCATAAAGCTTTGGTACCTTACCGAATAGCCCACAGAAAATTTACCATAATCTAATTGGATGTCACATTTTATAGTATGTCTATTTCTGTATTTTAAAACATTGCTGCTGTCTGTACCCGAAAAAATATAAACAGAATCTTTGTTTAATGTTATAGGATTTATAAAGGTGTATCCGCTTAAAAGTGTGATGCCTAATTTTCCAATTTTCCCTGTTCCATTTAAAGAAATATCAGTTCCGCTTATTCTAGTATTTCCAACGTTTACAGATTTAAATCCGGCATACTGAATATAAGTAAATAATGTTGGTTTCTTTACTGTTTCTGGAATGTAATATCCAAAATTGTATTCAATTGTATTTTGATATTCACTTAAAAAATAGGCAGCATCTAGATAGCCAAAAAAGTTTCCAATTTTAAATCCTTGTTTAATCCCTACCTCGGCATTATAGCCTGTTTCGGGCAGAATAGTTGGGTTTGGAAAAACAGTTAATCCACCAACACTAGTGGCCACAAATTTTTCTGCAACAGTTGGATACCTGTATCCTTGGCCCAGTGATGTTCTTAAATACGTTTGCTCAAACAGTTGATAGGTGGCACCGGCCCTAAACACAGGGCGCAATTTTGTGGGAGTAGTATAAATTACTTTGTCTCTCCAAATTAATGTAAAATCCGATTTGTTTTCTATTCCATTTAAACTAAAATATTCGCCTCTTCCTCCAAGGCTTAAACTTAATCGTTTAAAATTTTTATCCACCTGAAAATAAACGGCAGCATTGTTTCCACTGTGATTTCCGTACAATGAATCAGAATAAACATTGGTTTTGGTATATACTATTCCTGCATTAACGATTAAAGAGGTACGAATAATCTTTTGAAAAACATATTCGTTGTAGCTTACGGTAGATTTTGAATCTTGCTGAGTATCGTTGGTGTTGTTAGTTATAAAAAATCTAGATCTTAAAATATGTTTTACATTGCCTTTTGTATACCACTTTATGTAAGGGTCGATGTTGGCCCTGTAGGTGGTATAATTGCTCATAGAGCCAGGCAGTGGTTTTAGTGCGCCAGAGTCTTTGTCGTTCCATAAAATAAATAAAGCACCCTTACTTACTTGCGAATTTCCATTAATACCTGCCGACAAGCCTTCTACTTTTTGAAATCTATACCTTGTGTTAAAATTAAACCTGATCCTTTGTTCTTTTTCTCCCTGTCTGTAACCTTCGTCGTTAAATAAATTGCTCCCCAATACCAAGTCGAAGTTTTTAATTTTTCTACCGTGATAAAAACTTACACCATTGCTTGTAGGATTAGCATTTGGCCACCATTTTGTGGTGCTTCTTAAGGGATTATCGTACACACTGTGGAAAGTAGTTATTTTAGTTTCTGGCTTATCTTTGGCATAGCTGGTTCTTACATTTATTACTCCATTAAGAGCCGAAGAGCCATAGAGGGCAGAGCTTGCACCTTTTAAAACTTCTACCTGCTCAATGTTTTCTACGGGTAAATAGCTAAATTTTATATCGCCTGCATCTCCTGCCAATAAAGGTAAATCGTCCACCAGCATCATCACTCTGCTGCCGGCGCCGTAGCTAAAACCACTACCGCCACGTATACTCACCTGTCCGTCTATTACATTCACACCTGGCACTTGATCAATTATAGTTTCTAGGTTTACTGTATTTTTATTTTCTATTAAAGCCGGTTTAATAATTTCTATAGAAACTGGAACCCTAGAAATATTTTGCTCGTAACGTCCAGCCGAAATAATTACACCGTCTAGTTGTCGTGAACTTTTGTTTAATTTTATTTCACGGGTTGTTTTTAGTTCGGCAGCGCTAATTGTATCGGAATAATTTTGGTAGCCTATGTATTTTATGGTAATAATATATTGGGGGGCTTCTACATTAATCTCAAAGAGTCCATCAAGGTTGGTAGAGCTAATTTTTTCGTTGCAAGTAACAACAGCACCGGGCAAAGCATCTAAATTTTCTGTATCGCTCACTTTTATTTTAATGCCTAAATTTTGAGCCAAAATAGCACTTGCGCTAATAATAACAAGTACAAAAAAAAAGAATAGTTTTTTCATTACAATATTTGGCACTAAGTAACAAAAATTATCAAACTAAAGAAAAGTACTTTAAAAAGTGAAACACAAAAACAATCTCTAATCATTTGTTTTTGCTTTATTAAAAAAATTATATTTGAACAAAATATTTAAAATAATCAATGGGCTTTTGGGGCAAACTCGCAAGTTTTTTTCTTAGAAATAGAGGCTTAATAATTTTTGTTTTTGCATTCCTTACTGTGTTTTTGGCCTATTTTGCCACCAAGGTTAGCATTTCATACGAATTTGCAAAACTCTTGCCTGATGATGATTCTACACTGATAACTTATAAAAACTTCAAAGAAAAATTTGGAGAAGATGGCGCCGTAATGGTAATGGGGGTAGAAGACAAGTCCTTTTTTCAACTAGAAAAATTTAACGATTGGGGTGCTTTGGCAAAAGAAATAAAATCTATCAATGGAATCCAGGAAGTTGTTTGTGCCAACAGAATTTTCTCTCTTCAAAAAAACGATTCTTTGGGCAAGTTTCAGTTCAGTGCATTAATTAAACGCAATCCATACAACCAACAAGAAATGGATAGCATAAAAAAGGAAATATACAACCTCCCTTTCTACGAAGGCTTTATTTTTTCTAAAAACAAAAAGGCCCATTTAATGGCCATTACCTTTAAAAGAGAAATGCTAAACAGCAAAGAAAGACTGCTCATGGTAGATTCTATAAAACACCGTGCCGATGCCTTTGCAAATAAACACAACTTAAAAATTCACTATTCTGGTTTACCCTATATACGAACAGTTATTGCCCGCAAAATTGCCGGTGAAATGACCATGTTTTTAGGTCTTGCCATTTTAGTAACGGCCTTTATACTAATGGCATTTTTCCGCAGCACCACACCCGTTATATTTTCATTGCTTATTGTTATTGTTGGGGTAATTTGGTCGTTTGGAACAATAGTGCTTTTAGGGTATAAAATTACAGCACTTACTGGTTTAATTCCTCCACTAATTATTGTTATTGGAATTCCCAATTGCATCCTCTTGCTCAACAAATACCACATAGAATATTCTATGCACGGTAACCAAGCAAAATCGCTCAAAAGAATGATAGAAAAAATTGGTGTGTCTACATTTTTTGCAAACGTTACCACCTCAATTGGATTTGGAGTTTTTTGTTTTACCAATTCCACCATTTTGGTAGAGTTTGGTTTGGTGGCAGCAATAAACGTAATGGCAACCTATGTATTATCCTTGGCACTAATACCTGTTATCTTTAGCTATTTGCCGCCGCCCTCTATAAAACAAACCAAACACGTAGAAAATAAACACATAACTTACTTTCTTTCAAAAGTAGATTGGTGGGTGCATCACTATCGCCGCAAAATATATTCCATTACAATTATTTTGGTGTTGATTTCTATTTACGGAATTAGTAAAATAAAAGCTATTGGATATGTTGTTGATGATTTGCCAAAAAAAGACGCCATATACTCCGATTTACATTTTTTTGAAGAGAACTTTAAAGGGGTATTGCCCTTTGAAATAAGCATAGACACCAAAACAAAAGGTGGTGCTCTAAAACTCAATAACCTTTACAAAATAAATAAACTTCAAAAAGTATTTAAAGAATACGATGAATTTTCAAAACCTATTTCCACAGTAGAAGCGGTTAAGTTTGCCAACCAAGCCATTCACGAAGGACAAAATAAATTTTATGTATTGCCCGGTGCAACAGATTTGGCACAAATAGCATCATTGGTTTCTAACTCCAATAAAAAAGCCAATACTTTTAAATCCTTTATAGACAGCTCAAAACAAGTAACAAGAATAAGTATACAAATGGCAGATGTGGGCTCTGTAAGAATAAAACAATTGGTAAAAGAACTAAAACCTAAAGTAGATTCTATCTTCAACCCCAAACAATATGACGTAAAGTTTACCGGAAATTCTATTATGTTCCTAAAAGGGAATGATTATTTAATTAAAAACTTAAGTGAAAGTGTATTGTTTGCGGCACTGCTAATAGCGTTAGTAATGTTGTCTTTGTTTTCTTCGTTTCGCATGGTAATTATTTCATTGGTGCCAAGTATAATTCCACTTGTTATTACTGCAGCCATGATGGGTTTTTTGAACATTCCATTAAAGCCAAGCACAATTCTGGTATTTAGCATTGCATTTGGAATTGCATCCGATGGGGGCATGTATTTTTTAACCAAATACAGGCAAGATTTAAGAATAAATCACAACAGCATTTCCAAAACAGTTTCCAATGCAATTTCCGAAACAGGAGTAAGCATGATTTATACAGCAATAATACTATTCTTTGGATTTGGTATTTTTATGGCGTCTAGCTTTGGTGGCACATCTGCATTAGGATTACTAATATCCTTTGCACTAATTGTTTCTTACCTCTCTAATTTAGTATTATTACCCTCTTTTTTATTGTCTCTAGAAAAAAGACTAATTTCTAAAGCATTCTTAAAAGAACCGCTAATTGAAATTTGGGCCGAAGAAGAAGACATAAAGTTAGATGAACTAAAGATAAAGGAAGAGGAATAATATAAAATTCTTCTTTACAAAATTTCCTATATTTGGCGGACTAAAACTTGTTTGGCGCAAAAAGCTAAACTCTATTTTACAACTATGAAAGGAATAATTTTAGCAGGTGGTAGCGGAACCAGACTTCACCCACTAACCTTGGCGGTGAGCAAACAATTGATGCCAGTTTACGATAAACCAATGATTTATTACCCATTGTCAGTTTTAATGATGGCAGGAATAAATGAAATTTTAATTATATCTACCCCGCATGATTTACCACATTTTGAGAGGCTTTTGGGCGATGGAAAAAAATTAGGTTGCCGTTTTGAATATGCGGTGCAAGAAATACCAAACGGATTAGCTCAAGCATTTGTTATTGGAAAAGAATTTATTGGCAACGATAAAGTTTCTTTAATTCTTGGTGATAATATTTTTTACGGTTCAGGATTAGGGAGGATGCTGCAAAGCTTTCACGACCCTTCTGGAGGTGTTGTTTTTGCCTACCACGTGAGCGATCCAGAACGATACGGTGTGGTAGAATTTAACGACAACAACAATGTGTTGTCAATAGAAGAAAAACCTGCTCAACCCAAATCAAATTATGCTGTTCCTGGTTTGTATTTTTACGATAACTCGGTGGTAGAAATAGCAAAGAACCTTAAGCCAAGTGCAAGGGGAGAATATGAAATTACCGATGTAAATAAAGAATATTTAAAACAAGGCAAATTAAAAGTTGGAATTTTAGACAGAGGAACTGCTTGGCTCGATACCGGAACATTTGCTTCGTTAATGCAAGCAGGGCAGTTTGTGCAAGTTATAGAAGAACGCCAAGGTTTAAAAATAGGCTGCATAGAAGAAATTGCATACAGAATGAAATTCATTGATAAAGATCAATTGCATACATTAGCCCAACCCTTATTAAAAAGCGGTTACGGAAATTATTTATTAACTCTATAAAAAGAAAGTCAATGGCAAGTATATTAGTTACAGGCGGTGCAGGGTTTATACCAAGTTGCTTAGCAGAAAAATTAGCAGAAAATCCCGAAAACAAATTAGTTCTCATAGATAATTTTGTGACTGGTTTTAAGAAAAAAATTCCAAAGTCAAAGCATGGAAACATCAGATTTATTAAAGCCGATGCCAATGATTACAATGATGTTGCAAGTATCTTTCACGCTTTTAAATTTGATTTTGTTTTTCATTATGCAGCTCTTGTTGGTGTGCTTAGAACCCTAGAAAATCCAGTAAGTGTATTAAGCGATATTACAGGCATTGAAAATATTCTTAAACTGTCTAAAAACTCTGGAGTTAAAAGAGTTTATTTTTCTTCTTCATCTGAAGTGTATGGCGAGCCTGTAGAATTTCCGCAAAACGAACACACCACTCCATTAAACTCTCGTTTACCCTACGCCATTGTAAAAAACGTTGGAGAAGCTTTCTTAAAAAGCTACCACCAAGAATTTGGTTTAGAATATACTACTTTTAGATTTTTTAATACCTATGGCCCAAAACAAAGCAAAGATTTTGTGGTATCTAAATTTATTTTTGCAGCGTTAAAAAATAAACCAATTACTATTTATGGCGACGGAAGTCAAACAAGAACTTTTTGCTATATCGACGATAACATTGAAGCAACAACAAATGCTTTTTATGAAAATAAATTTGTAAACGATGTAGTTAATGTTGGGGGAGAAGATGAATATCCAATAATAGATTTGGCAAAAATTATTATCAAGGTGTGCAACTCTAAATCAGAAATAATAAATCTTCCTGCGCTTAAAGAAGGAGACATGACTAGAAGAAGACCAGATATTTCTAAAATGAAACAATTGATAAATCGTCCATTGCTGCCCTTAGAAGAAGGATTAAAAAGGGTGATAGAAAACCATAAATCTATTTTGTAAATAATAGTAGTGGATACAAAATTACTGTTTGATTTTTTTGAAACTGAATTAGAAAAATTCAGAAAAGAAAATTCCAGAAATCAACCTTTAGAGCTTTACGTTCCTATAAGCTATATTTTGCAATTGGGCGGAAAAAAATTACGCCCCTTGCTGGTGCTTATGGCTTGCGATTTGGTAGATGGAAAAAAGGAAGATGCCATTCATGCAGCACTTGCAATAGAAGTGTTTCATAATTTTACATTAATGCATGACGACATTATGGACAATGCACCCATAAGAAGAGGAAAGGCTACCGTGCATGAACAATGGAACAATAATATTGCGATACTTTCTGGCGATGCAATGCTGGTAAAAGCATACCAAGAATTATTTAAATTAGATCCTACAATTCAACAAAAAGTTTTAGAAATATTTAGCAAAACTGCATTAGAAGTTTGCGAAGGCCAGCAATTAGACATGAACTTTGAAACATTACAAAACGTTTCTATTCCAATGTATATAAACATGATTGGCTTAAAAACAGCCGTTTTATTAGGTGCTTCATTGCAAATTGGAGCTTTAGTTGGCGGTGCAACTATGGAGGATGCAAAAGCACTGTATGATTTTGGAAAAAACATTGGCATAGCCTTTCAGCTGCAAGACGATATTTTGGATGTTTATGGTAATGAAGAAAATTTTGGTAAGAAAAAAGGCGGTGATATAATTGCCAACAAAAAAACATATTTAATTTTAAAAACTCTAGAAATTGCAGACAGGTACTCCAAAGAAGAATTATTAACTTGGCTTGGACATCCAACAAAAAAAGAAGACGAAACCGAAAAAGTAACTGCGGTTACTAAAATATTAGACTTTTATTCCATTAGAGAATTGGCAAAAAAAGAAATGGATTTTTACTATCAAAAGGGGCTCAAAGCTATTGAAAACTTGCCTTGTGCTCAAGAAAAAAAACAAACCTTGCTAAATTTTGCATCGCAATTAATGGTTAGAGAAATATAGTTTTTTTCTACAACCAATTTTTTCTTTTAAAATAAATAATCAAAGAAACTGAAGTTACAATCATAACCAACCATACTAGAGGATAACCCCATACAGAGTCAAGTTCTGGCATGTATTTAAAGTTCATACCATATACTCCAACTATAAATGTAAGAGGAATGAATATTGTTGAAATAATGGTTAATATTTTCATTGTTTCATTCATTCTATTGCTCATGTTACTTCTATACGTATCAATCATATCTACCACAATATCCTTATAAGTATCTACAGTTTCTATCACTCTTACAATGTGGTCTAATAAATCTCGTATAAAAAAATCGGTTTCATGTTTTATTAATGTTGTTTCGTCTCTTTGCAACAGAGTAATCATTTCTCGTGTAGGAAACAATAACTTTCTCATGAGTAGCAATTGTCTTTTTACAAGCTGCAAATTTTTTAAAGTATCTTTTTTTGAATGAGTATTTAATTCGTGTTCAAGCAAATCTAGTTCATCACCAAACTTATCCAATAAAATAAAATAAGAATCCACAACAGCATCCACCAAAGCATAAGCTAAATAGTCGCAAGGCATTTTTCTTATTCTTCCTTTTGATTGCCTAATTCGCTCTCTAATTGCTTCAAATGGATCGCCGTGGTGTTCCTGAAATGTAATTACAGTGTTTTCGGTGAGGATTATACACAGTTGCTCCGTTTTTATTTCATCTTCCAAATACAGCATTTTTAGCATAAGAGCTATGTAGTAGTTGTAGTCTTCAAACTTAGCTCGCTGGTCAGTGTTAATGATGTCTTCTATTGTTAATGGATGAAGATTAAAAATTTTCCCCAAATTATTTACGCTTTCAGCATCGTCAATTCCGTCTAAATTTATCCAATTAACTTTTTTAGGATTCAGCAAGTCCTTTATTTCTGAAACATGTTGCAATTTTGTTTCAGTAAATGAATTTTCGTCAAATGAAAAAAGGCTTATTTCTGCTTTTTTTTTCGTACCTAAATTAACAGGTAAATCAATACTTCCCGGCGGAGAATATGATTTGCTGGCCCTCTTTTCTGTAAAAAAATTACTAATTTGTTTTTTTGGGAAATTCATAAATTCTAATGCCTCTAAAGTACAAATTAATAAACTTAGGCAATTGAATAATAAAAATAGGTAAAAAAAAACCGCTTCGTTTTTTACGAAGCGGTTTTTATATTTATGATTTAAATTTTATTGTTTTGTGAAAGTAGCACTACCACTACCTAATCCATTGGAAGCAGTGTAATCAATTTTACCAATTTTAAAAGTTTCACCGTTATATGTTCCAGTTCCAGAAACAGTAGTAGTTGCCCCACCTACTATGCCTACTGATTGGCTAGCAACAGTGATTTGAGTACCATCAACAGTTGCTATTACATTTTGTATTGCAAAACCACCAAAATTTGTAATGATAATTTTGTTATAATCTGTAGAAGATTGAGTAACTGTACAATTCCAACTGTAGTTTCCAGGATTTCCACCACCTGTTACTACATCACTAACAGCATAAGTACCAGCCAATTTGTCTGATTTTACTTTTACTGTTCTTGTTTCAGTAGCTTCATTGGCAGCTTCGTCAGAAACTTTGTACGTTACAGTATAAGTTCCAACTTCATTTTTCTTAACAGC
>JBAXQC010000040.1:0-26407 GCA_037131955.1 Bacteroidota bacterium | reverse complement strand
AAAAACGAAACAAATAATGTTTCAAATGATGAACTAAAAAGCATTCTTAGAAAGGAAGGATTCATAAAATAATTCTTTAATTGATTTAACATATTCAACGTTAAATTTTTGATGAAAATTTGGAGATAAGTTAACTATCTCTAACTTTGATTGAAAAATCATGAATAAAAAATTACAATCCTATGCAATTGTATTTTTTGATTGGATGCAATGAATCAAATAGTTGATGTAATTTCAAACACATGAAAATTCAAAATAAACGTTCAAAAAGTAGGATTTTTAAAATACAAAGACTTCCGTTGCTATATACTCCAAATTGGCTAGACTTTAACTTTGTTTTAAGAGGGATTGCTCTTAACTTTGGTATATTTTGTTTGTTTTTTCCTAAATGTATAGAAGCACAGATGGTAGGTACAAATGCCTACATAGTAGGTGCAAATGCAGAAATTGGGATTGATGGGTTTGGAGGATTTGAAGGATGTTCCACAATTGAATCTCCACCATTTAATGGTATGCACCCTCGTTCCGAAAATACTATTTTTGGATTTGTCGCAAATGTCAACAATGGAAATTGGTCAGAATTTGATGGAGATTTCTTTACACCCGGTTCAGCAGAAAATGGGTGGGGATTTACAATTGGTAATTTTGGAGTTTCCGCAGCAAATAATAGTTTTTATGATGGATTATATCCAATAATCCCCGGCAGCATAACTAATTTTTCTCAAACTTTAGATTGTATTTCTATTACATGGGAAGGGGATTTTACGGATGGTACAAATTTGCATTTCAAAATAAATTATCTTCTTCGATATTTTGATCGGTTTTATACCACAACTGTTTCAATAACCAACAATACAACTGAAACAATTCCTGCATTTTATTACTATAGAAATTTAGATCCAGACAACAATCAATCCATCAACGGTTATTTTGATACTCAAAACACCATTGTGCAGCAGCCAAGTGCCGGTGGCTGCGGTATAGCTCAAGTAAGTGCAACTCAACCTGATCCTTGGCTGTCTTATATAGCTTTTGCCGCTGCTGGTGAAAATTGGAGAGCCGGAAGAGGTGGATTCAGCAATAGAAATGGCGAAGAAATGTGGAATGGAAATGGCTTTGGTCTTGGCTACGATCAAACTGTAGGTTCAACCGAATTTTCTGATGAATCTATTTATTTGGCAAATCGGATACAAAATTTTGCTCCCGGTGCAACAGAAAGATTTAAGTTTGTTGTAATTTTAAACGATGCATTAGCCAATACAGCAACTGGTAGCCTCTTTCAGCTAAATTATCCAGGTGCACCTTCTGTAATTTCCTCAGAGTGTGTTTCTAGTTTTGATACTACAGTAATTTGTTTGGGGCAATCGTTGCCAATGTCCTTGTCGCTTGGCTCATCTACTCAAAGCAATGTATTAAATAATTACAATTGGTCTTGGAGTCCATCTTTAGGCTTAAACACATCTACTGGTACAAGTGTAATATCTAGTCCTGCCGTTACAACCAATTATACAGTTACAGGTACTCCAATTTCATCCAACTGCGGACTTCCTGTATCTCTTTCTCTTGTAGTAAAAGTGCTCCAAGGAACTCCTTTAAGTGTAAATTCTCCAACAATTTGTGCTGGACAATCAGATACATTAACTGCCGTAGGGGGGACAATTTATTCATGGGACAATGGGTCAACCCAAAATCAAATTATTGTTTCTCCCTCAACTACTACTGATTATTCAGTTCTTGTGTCTAATGCTAATGGTTGTTCTGGAACTTTGGTGTCAACAGTTACGGTAAATCCTTTACCCACAGGAAATGCAGGACTTGATACCAGCCTTTGCTCCGGAAACTCAATTCAACTCAATGCAAATGGTGGTTTAACCTATTCTTGGCTTCCTGTTAGTGGTTTAAATAATGCCCAAATTTCAAATCCTGTTTTATCCATAAATTCAACTACTCTTTACACAGTAACAGTTAGCGATGCTAATAATTGCAGCAATACGGATGAAATCTTAATAACAGTTTATCCAACTCCTACAGCCAATTTCTCCAGCTCTTCGTTATGTATTAATGACACTACCCGCTTCTTAAATTTATCTAGCGGTGATGCCAACAATTGGGATTGGAATTTTGGTGATGGTGTTTCATCCAGTTTGACGAGTCCTTGGCATGTATATTCAGATACCGGAATCTACAATGTTGTTTTAACTGCTACTGGTTTAGGAAATTGTAATTCAACGTTATCCATGCCAATAACAATTAATCCACTGCCTGTGATTCTCTCTGTATCAAGCAATTCACCTGTCTGTTGGGGTGATACCATTCGTTTAATATCTTCCGCACCAGGTAGTTTAAATTATTCATGGTCTGGGCAGAATAACTTCATCGGATCTCAACAAAATGAATACATAGCGGCTGCGGATGAATCTATGACTGGCACTTACGGTTTGTTTGTAACAGATAGAGCCACTAACTGCATAAGCAGTACCTCTAGCGTTAGTGTTGTTGTAAATGAAATTCCTGATGCACCTTTGGCAGAGGCAACTAAACAATTATGTTTTACAGATACCTTGTTCTTAACCACAACAACTAATGCAGCAAGCTATAATTGGCAGGGGCCCAATTCATACCAATCAAGCCTTCAAAACCCAATCATCAATAATGTTAACGAAGATAATGTTGGAATATATACATTAATTGTCGCCAACGTCTTGGGTTGCACTTCTTTTGATACGGTACTTGTTTTTTTAGATTGCCTAGATGATGATGAACTAAATATTCCAAATGTATTTACTCCAAATGGGGATGATAAAAATCAATTGTTTAAGTTTTCAGTTAAAGATTTAAAGGAGATAAGAGTAGAAATTTATAACCGATGGGGAGTAAATGTTTATTCATGGAATTCATTACAAGATGGTTGGGACGGTAAAACTCGCAATGGCATGGAATCGCCAGAGGGAACTTATTACTACTTAGTTAATGCAACCAATTGGCGGGGAAGAACAATTACGCAAAAAGGTTGGTTTAGTTTGCTTAGGTAACAAAAAGAAAAATGCAACAAACAAAAAAACCGAAGCAAGTGCTTCGGTTTTTCTATTTAAGTTGTGTATCTGTTAGTATTTACGCTTTTTTCCTCCACCAAATTCTTTCTTATCTCCAGATCTAAAGCCACCGCTTCTTGGTTTGTCGTATCCTCCGCGGTCGCCGCCTCTATCTCCACCTCGGCTGTAACCGCCGCGGTCGCTGCCACCACTTCTTTCTCTTCCGCCAAATCCACCTCTATCGCCTCCTCTGTCTCCGCCACGTTCGCCTCTTGGCTTGTCTTCGGCATTGTCTATACGTATACTTCTTCCGTTAAATTTTTCGTTCTTAAAAGCGTCTAAAATTTCTTTTCCGCCACCGTCAATATTAAAGAAAGTAAAGTTTGACCTCAAATCTATTCTTCCCACATCTGAAGGATTTATTTTTGCAACTTCACATATATAATCTCTTAGTCCAACTTTGTCCATCCCATCTATTTCTCCAACATTAATAAAAAATCTGCCGGTAACTTCTTCGTTTTTTCTCCCTCTATCTCCGCCAAAAGAATCTTTAGAACCTCTATCCCCTCTGCCACTTCTTTCGCCACCGCGTTCGTATCGTTCTCCTCTTTCGCTTCTGTCGTCTCTTCTATCTCGGCTGTCTCTTCTAGAAGAATCTACGTTTAGGTCGTTTGCATTTCTGTAGTAATTCAAAAAGCGATTAAAATCCGTAGATACCATTCGTTTTATCAATTCTTCTTTGGAAAGGTCTTTCAACATTTCATTTATTGGAGGTAAAAAATCACTGATTTCTTCCTCGTTAACTTCTGCATCGTGTATTTTCTTTACCAACGAAAACAATTGTTTTTCGCATACCTCTGAACCTGTGGGCACAGTTTTTTGCGTGAAACGCTGTGAAATTATTCTCTCTAATTCTCTTACTCTTCCTACTTCTTTGGTGTTTAATATTATTACCGAAACACCAGATTTTCCTGCTCTAGCAGTTCTACCGCTTCTGTGTGTGTAGTTTTCTGAATCGTCAGGTAAATTGTAATTGATAACATGTGTAACGTCATTTACGTCTATCCCTCGTGCAGCAACGTCTGTGGCTACTAACATTTGTAATGAACGAGTTCTATACCTGTTCATCACATGGTCTCTCTGCGATTGAGATAAATCTCCGTGCAAAGCGTCGGCATTGTATCCGTCTCTCATTAACTTATCAGCAATTTCTTGAGTTTCCATTCTGGTTCTGCAAAAAATTATTCCAAAAATGTCGGGATAATAATCTACAATTCTTTTTAGAGCCAAGTACCTGTCTTTTGCATGCACAACATAAAAGTGATGTTCTATATTTTCTGCACCTGAATTTTGCTTGCCAATTGTAATTTCAAAAGGATCGCTCATGTATTTTTTTGCGATTCTTGAAACCTCTTTAGGCATGGTGGCTGAAAAAAGCCAGGTATTTTTTTCTTCTGGAGTTTCGCCAAGAATAAGGTCTAAATCTTCTTTAAAACCCATGTTTAGCATTTCATCGGCCTCGTCTAAAACCACAAACTGAACATGGCCTAGTTTTACTCTTTTTCTGTTGATCATGTCAACCATACGGCCCGGCGTTGCTACAATAATTTGAGCACCTCTAGAGATGTCTCTTATTTGGTTCTCTATACTTGCTCCTCCGTAAATTGGAACTACTCTTGCATTTTTTTCGAACTTTAGAAAGCTTTGTATGTCTCTTGAAATTTGAAGACAAAGCTCTCTTGTTGGACAAATTATAAGTGCTTGTGTATCATTGCTGTCAAAATCTGCTAATTGACAAATTGGCAAACCAAAGGCTGCCGTTTTTCCTGTTCCTGTTTGAGCTAATCCTACTAAATCTGAAGGGTTTGAAATTAATCTTGGAATGGCTTGTTCTTGAATGGGTGTTGGGGTGGTAAAACCTAGTGAGGTTATACCTTTTAGGATTGATTCTTTTAATCCTAAAGATTGAAAATCTTGCATTTAATTGTGTATTAGGCCGCAAAGGTAATAAAATAAAGCTATTTTACCACGATTTTTGAATGATTTGCCAATTATCATTCATTTCTTCATTGCTTACTTTTGACAAATTCTCCAATAAAACCCATGATCCTGTGGGAAATTCTAAGTTAAATTTGTTTTGTGTGATAAGATTTAGAAAGTCAGAAATTCCATTATTGTGACCGACTAGTGCCAAAAAATCTAATGTAATGAGTTCATGCTTTACAATTTGCATAATTTTATTGCTTTCTGCCAAATACAAAAGCGGTTCAAAACAAACTATGTTTGCATTTGAAATTTCTTCACCTAAAATAATACTTAATGTTTGAATTGTTCTAGCTGCAGGGCTGCATATATACTTATTTATTGAAGGAATAATAGTTGATAAATTTTTTTTCATTTCCGATGCCTCTCGTAACCCTCTTTTGTTGAGCCCTCTACCAAAATCTGGGAATTCTTTTATGTCCCAATCTGATTTGGCATGCCTTATTAATAATAAATGCTTCATATTTTTATAAAAAATTTAATGATGAAAAAAGCGTTTCTGTTTTTAATTATTCTGTTTGCAAAGTTAACGATTGCCCAAAACACTGAAATATTAATGTTTGACATAAAACCTAATGGAAAAGGTTTTGAGCTTAGCAACATGGTAAATATAAGTAAGAATAAAGGATACGATAACCAACCATTTGTAAAGTCAGAAGAAAAAAAACTATTATTTACCAGCAAGAGAGATAGCATTTCTACTGAAATTTATGAGTACGATTACATAAATAATAAAACAAAAAGACTCACCAAAAACAAAGAGAACGAATATTCACCAAAAATTATATCTCCTAGCAGTAGATGCATGGTGGTTAAGGGCCCGGAGCAGCGGCTATCATTGTATTCTGAAGACTTTTCATCAGAAGATACAATTTTAGTAAGCAATGATTCAATTGGCTATTATTGCTATTTAGGTAAGGGAAAAATTGCGGCAAACATCCTAACAAAGCTACACTCCCTGCAGTTGATTGATACAGCAAAACTTGTCGAGCCCGAATTTATTGCAGGTAATGTAGGAAGAACAATTTTAGAATACAGGTCTGGCATCTTATATGTGCAATTGGGAGCAACAAAAAACGATGTAAATAAAATTGCTTTCTATGACAATACTATAAAAAGTAATATTCATTTAATTGATTTGCCTCCAGGCAAAGAAGATTTTTTAGTGCATGAACAAAGAATTTATACCGTAATAGATGAAAAGTTATTTGAATGTCATTTAGAGGAGGAGAGAAATTGGAAAGAAGTGGCCGACTTTAATCCATTTAAGTTAAAAGGTATTACAAGAATTGCTGTTAACCAAGAGTTTAGCAAGCTTTTTGTGGTTGCAACAGAAGAAGATTGGATGTTTAGTTTAACACAAGCAGTTTCACCAACAAGAAAGGTGGTGACACAAAAAAAGTCTGTTTCTAATAGATCTTTTGAGGATAATAAAACTAATTCTGCTCCTTTAAAAACTGTAAAGCAGCCACTGCCAAAGAAATAGAGAATATTTAAGATGAATTTTAAAAGTTTTTTTGGATGTAATCTAAAATTAGTTACTTTTGCAAGCCAGAACAAAAAGGTTCGGTAGTTCAGCTGGTTAGAATACGTGCCTGTCACGCACGGGGTCGCGGGTTCGAGTCCCGTCCGGACCGCAAAATTAAAGCCCTCTATTTTTGGGGGCTTTTTTGTTGGCCATTAGTTGAGTATAATCCTTGATTATTTTCTCCTACAGTATTTATTTGTCTTGCTCTTTTGTTTAATATTGTTTTAACTGCGATTTTATCTGCTCCATTGCCAATACAACAACTGGCGTTTGATCAACCAAGCATTGCTGTAATGTATTTTCCGTTTGTTTATTTGCCAGGTTTTATTGTGCCAATAGTTTTGTTTTCGCATTTGGTTTCTTTAAAAAAATTAATGCAAGCCAGCTAAGAAACTAATACTTCACCTGTCATTTCTTTAGGAATTTCTATTTCCATAATTTTTAAAATGCTTGGAGCTATATCTGCCAATTTCCCATTCTTTATGTGCTTAAAATCTTTGTCAATTAAAACACAAGGAACAGGATTTTTTGAATGTGCAGTGTTGGGACTTCCATCAGCATTTACTGCAAAATCGGCATTGCCGTGGTCTGCAATAATAATAAATGAATAACCGTTTTTTATTCCTGTTTCTACCACTTCTTTCAAGCAAGTATCAACGGTTTCTATGGCTTTAACAATGGCAGAAAACACACCTGTATGTCCAACCATATCGGCATTGGCAAAGTTTAAACAAATAAAATCTGAGCTTTTGTTGTTCATTTCATGTACCACTTTTTCTTTCAATTCTATGGCACTCATTTGTGGCTGCAAGTCGTAGGTGGCTACTTTGGGCGATGGAGCTAAAATTCTTTTTTCACCTTCAAACAAATCTTCTCTTCCACCCGAAAAGAAAAATGTAACATGTGGATATTTCTCGGTTTCTGCCATTCTTATTTGAGTTTTTCCAATTTTTGATAGCACTTCACCCAAGGTATTTGAGATGTTATCCTTGTCAAAAACAACTTTTACATTCTCAAATGAGTCGTCGTAATTGGTGATTGTAACGTAATTCAAATTTAGTTTTTTCATGCCAAATTCTGGAAAGTCTTTTTGCGAAAGTACTTCTGTAATCTCTCTGCAACGGTCTGTTCTAAAGTTAAAACAAAAAACAGAATCGCCCTCAGAAATTGCTGGGAAATTATTTCCATTTTCATCTGTTAAAAGTATTGGTTCAATAAATTCATCAGTTACTCCATTGTTATATGAATCTAACACAGCCTCTTTTACTGAGAAATACTTTTTGCCAATTTGTTTTACGTACAAATCATAGGCTTTTTTAATTCTTTCCCATCTTTTATCTCTGTCCATTGCAAAGTAACGACCTATGATTGACGCTATTTTTACATTTGTATTTTTTAATGATTCTTCTAAGTGCTCTATATAGTTTAAACCACTTTTTGGGTCGGTATCTCTGCCATCTGTAATGGCATGAATAAAAACATTTTTGCACTTATTTACTTCCGCTAGTTTAGATAAATAGATTAAATGATCAAGTGATGAATGAACTCCGCCATCAGAAACCAGTCCAATTAAATGCAAATTCTTATCACCATTGTTCACTGTTTCAAACAAATTTTTGATGGTAGAATTGTTGTCTATTGTTTTTTCTCTTATGGCTTTGTTTATTAATTCTAGGTCTTGGTAAACTATTCTTCCGGCACCAATATTCAAATGACCAACTTCGCTGTTTCCCATTTGTCCCTCAGGCAAACCAACTTGTTGACCAAAAGTAACCAATGTGCTGTTTGGATAGCTATTCATTAAATAATCCATGAATGGTTTTTTTGCATTTTCAATGGCATTAGTAGAATCTTTTTTTCCTAATCCCCAACCGTCTAAAATTACCAATGCTAATTTTTTCATATTATATAATTTATACTGCGTTAAATGTTATGCAAAAATTACTTCCTTGCGGACTGTTATTTTTTATTTCTATTTTTCCTTCACACATCTTTACTAAATTTTTTACAATGTATAAACCAAGTCCTGTTCCTTTGCTGTTTCTGGTTTCTTCGCTTCCAACTCTATAAAATTTTGTAAACACTTTTTCTTTTTCAGCATCATTTATTCCTATTCCATTGTCTTTAATTTGCAGCAATGCTTGATTGTTATTTTTAGTAAGATGAATTTCAATTTCAGAATTTACAGATGAGTATTTAATGGCATTATCCATTAAATTCATTACTATGGAGTATAAGGCACTTTCATCTGCTAAAATGTAGATGTCAGAAGCAATAAACCGTTTAATAGTTGATAGTGGATTGGAATTTTTATTGGAATTGTGGTTACTAATTGTTTGCTCTAAAAACTCTGAAAAGTTTATTGTTTTTATTTCTGTAAAAATTGATTTGTTTTCGATTTGTGCTGCCAACAAAATTTTCTCAGTTAAATTATCTAATCTCTCTAAATCGTATAACGTGTTTTTTAGAAATTGATTTTGTTTTTCTTTTTCCAGGGTTCTTAACAACAAGGTTTGTAGTTGAAGTTTTGCTGATGCAACAGGAGTTTTTAATTCGTGAGTAATAGACAATAAAAAGTTTTTTTGTTGTTCGGAAAGTGAGGCTTCTTTGTAAAATGCTTTTCTCACTTGCCAAACTCCAGCAGTTAGCAAAAGTAAAAAAACTGCACCTTCGCCAAAAAACATCCAAATTTTTTTATTTAAATTATTCGAATAAATTTCCTCGGCGGTTCCTAATGTTATCTTTTTTATATCTGCGATTTCAATATTTAGTTGAAGCAATAAATACCACCACCAAGCAAATTGTAGTATTACATAGATCACTAAAAAATAAAAAAGTAGAATGGTTTTGGAATTGTTGTTCACATTGCAAAATTACTTCAATTGTTCTAAATATTAGGTATAATTTTTAGCTATTATTCTAAAAAAACATTTATTAAAATTCATTTTTTTAGTTAGTTTTACCTCAATCAAATATGGAAGAGAAATTAATTGACATTGAAAAGCTTTTTAACAGCAAAAATCCAAAACTCCTTAAGTTTTTGCCAAGGCCAATTCTTCGCTACCTAAAAAAAATTATACATCAAGAAGATGTAAATCTGTTTATTAATAGTTGTAAAGGAATGGATAGCTTTGAATTTTCTGAAGCTGTAATAAAAAAGTTTAATATAAAAATAGAAGTTAAAGGACTTGAAAATATTCCACAAACTGGCGGTTACATCTTTTGCTCTAACCATCCATTGGGAGGTATGGATGCAATGGCAATTGCCTCGGTAATGCAGCCCATACGAAGAGATTTAAAATTTATAGTAAACGATTTGCTTTTGCATTTGGTGAACCTCAAAGAAATTTTTGTTGGTGTGAATAAACATGGAAAAACTGCAGCAGAAAGTTTAAAATCGGTTGACGAATTGTTTAGTTCCGATAATGCTATTGTAATTTTTCCGGCTGGCTTGGTAAGCCGAAAGCAACAAGGGAAAATAATGGATTTAGAATGGAAAAAAACCTTTATTACCCGAGCAAAAAAATATAAAAAAGACGTTATTCCCATTTACATCAAGGGCGAAAACACCAACTTTTTTTACAACCTTTCAAAAATCAGAACCAGTATTGGAATTAAGGCAAACCTAGAAATGTTGTACCTTGTGGATGAGATGTATCAACAAAAAGATAAAACATTTTTAATTGTTTTTGGAAAACCAATTTCGATTGATAATTTTACGAAAGACAAAACCGATGCCGAGTGGGCAAATCACATGAAAAACAAAGTGTATGAACTTGCTCATGAACATTAACTTAAAGTATTGAAAAATTGAACCAAGAAACACTTATACCGCCAGTGGATAGAGCTTTGCTCGAAAGCGAACTAAATGAACACCGTTTTGTAAGAAATACCAACAAAGGCAACAATAAAATTTTTATCATTAATCAACACAACTCGCCCAATGTAATGTTGGAGATTGGCCGTTTGCGTGAACTTACGTTTCGATCTTCGGGCGGAGGCACAGGCAAGTCATGCGATATTGACGATTTTGATACGGATGAAATTTGCTACGAACAATTAATAGTTTATTCTCCCGAAGACAAAGAAATTATTGGTGGATACCGATTCATAGATTGTTCAAAAACAATTTTAGAAAACAGTGAAAAACCAAAATTATCTACTGCAAATTATTTTCAATTTTCTGATAAATTTATAAAGAACTATTTGCCAATAACAATTGAATTGGGCCGTTCTTGGGTGCAACCCAATTTTCAACCCAACATCAATCCAAGAAAAGGTGTTTTTGCATTAGATAATATTTGGGATGGATTGGGTGCAATAACAGTGGACAATCCAAACATAAAATATTTTTTTGGAAAGGTAACCATGTATACCAGTTACAACAAAACTGCAAGAGACATGATTTTATTTTTCTTGCATAAGTTTTTTCCCGATAACGAAGGTTTACTCAAGCCATACCATAGCTTACCATTTACAACAGCTGCAAAGGATTTGGAGCATCTATTTGATGACATGGATTTTAAAGAAGCATTTAAAAAATTAAATACATTGGTTAGGGGTTTTGGCGAAAATATTCCACCTTTGGTAAATATTTACATGAATCTTTCTCCCACCATGAAAACTTTTGGAACTGCCGCAAATCCTCATTTTGGCGACGTAGAAGAAACTGGAATTATGATTACGATTGACGATATTTATCCCGAGAAAAAAGAAAGACACATCAATACTTACATCAAATAAATTCTAACATGATAATTCACAACGCCGAATTTATTTGCAGTAATACCAGTTATTTAAAATGCCCTGATGAAATGATTCCTGAGTATGCTTTTATTGGACGTTCCAATGTTGGCAAATCATCGCTTATAAATTCACTCGTTAATAAAAAGGGAATGGCAAAAACTTCTTCCACTCCCGGAAAAACTCAGTTGATTAATCATTTTTTGGTAAACAAAGAATTCAATCCTTGGCATTTGGTAGATTTACCTGGTTACGGATATGCCAAAACTTCTAAAAGTAATTTGGTAAAGTGGGAAAAACTCATCAACGATTATTTGCTGAATAGAAAAAATTTGTTGTGTGTTTTTGTATTGATAGACATTAGGCACGAGCCACAAAAAATAGATTTAGAATTTTTAGAATGGCTAGGAGAAAATGCCTTGTCGTTTGTAATTGTGTTTACTAAATCAGACAAGCTTACCAAAAATAAAGTAAACCAACATGTAAAAGTTTATAGAGAATATTTGCAAAAAGACTGGGAAGAAATTCCTGAAAGTTTTGTTACTTCTGCAGAAGAGAAATCAGGTTTAGAAGAAATATTAAACTTTATTGAAACAAACAATCAAATTATTCCATCATAAATCTATAACATGCAAACAATACTAGGAGCAGGCGGTGCAATAGGAACGGAATTGGCAAAAAGTTTAAAATACTATACCTCTTCTATTAGATTAGTTGCTCGTAATCCAAAAAAAGTAAATGATACCGATGAGCTTGTTAAAGCCGACTTACTGTTAGCTTCGGATGTAGATAAAGCTATTGAAGGCAGCACAATATGTTATCTAGTAGTTGGACTGTTATACAATACTAAATTATGGCAAGAAAAATGGCCTTTGCTCATTAAAAATGTGGTAGATGCATGTATCAAACACAACTGTAAGTTAGTATTCTTTGATAACATTTATGCAATTGGTGGAGATAACGTAAAACACATTTCCGAAACATCACCCGTTTCGCCTTGCAGCAAAAAGGGAGAGGTGAGGGCAGAAGTAGATAAAATAATTTTAGATGCCATTAACTCTGGAAAACTTAGTGCAATAATTGCAAGAGCTCCAGACTTTTTTGGACCAATAAAAGAAACCAGTATGCTGATGATTATGGTTTACGACAATCTAAAAAAAGGTAAAAAAGCACAGTGGTTGTGTAATGCAAATTTAATTCATTCCACTGGTTATGCACCTGAGTTGGCAAAAGGAACTGCTATGCTTGGCAATGATAATTTGTGCTACAACCAAATATGGAATTTACCAGTTTGTCAGGATAAAATTACGGGACAAGATTGGGTAAATTTATTTGCCACCGAATTAAAGGCTAGTACTAAGATTTCAGTTTTGCCGTCGTTTGGATTGAAAATTTTAGGATGGTTTATTCCCGTTCTTGGAGAGGTATATGAGATGAGGTATCAATACGACAGAGATTATTTCTTTGATTCAACTAAGTTTAATAACCATTTTAAATATACACCTATATCCAATAAGCAAGCTGTTTTAGAAACATTAAAAAGTTTAGAATAGTATATAAATTATCGGAGAAAATAGTTTTTTAATCGAATATTTACAACATAATTCATAAATTACGATACAAATAGTAAGTTTGTTTAAAATTAAGAACATGAAAAAAATTTTTACACTTTTTGTTTCTATTCTAATAGGAAATTTTGCTAACTCTCAAGTAAACAACAATCCAGTTACAGATATTCTATACAGGTACGATTTAAATACCGGAACATCCAGAAATATTTTAAAAGCAGATTTTGTTAATTCCATTAAAGGATGTTTTTTAATGCAAAATGGAGGATGCCTAGTAACATCAAACGGTGGTTTAAGTTTTGCTGAATCAAACCCTACAGGCGATACACTTACAGAATATATTGACGTTGTTGCTGTGCAGAGTAAATGGTTGGCAATAAGTAAAAATGGGAAAGCTTTTTATTCAATAAATTCTGGTGATACATGGACAACAATTATGGACAGCTCATCACATGCCCAATTTATGTCGGCAGATATTTTAGGAAACACAATCGCAATAAGCGGAAAACAAGGTTTATTGTATGTATTGTCTAATGATGGCTCTGATAATTTTACAGCTCAAGATTATAGTGTTGATACCATGAGTAATGTTGACATTACTCAAGTGAAATTTATGAATAGTCAATTAATGGTAACCACCAATAACGGAGGAGTATACAATTACAACGTAACATCCAACACCATGGCAACTTCTTATTTGGTAGGAGGTGAATCTATTGTTAACCTAAAAATTGATGCCTTGGGTTATGGTTTTTTTCTTACGCAATTGGGTAAAATTTTTAAAACTACAGATGGTGGAAACTCTTGGAATTTAAAGGCAGATAACTTTGGTGTTCAGTGGAACGGTATAGACTTTGGCGATAGCTTGGTTTTGGCAGTAGGAGATTCAGGAAATATTGCAGTATCTACTAATTATGGCGAATTGTTTGAATTGTATACAGCCGGAACAGGTAATTCGCTAAACGCAGCCCGCGTAAAATCGCCCAGAGGATATGTTACAGGTTCTGGCGGTTTGGGTTTTGTAGTGAGTGTTTCAGATAGCACATTAAATCTTAGAAAAGTAAAAGATAATTTTAATCCAAACTTGATTTTTCCAAATCCTGCGTCATCCCAAATTACGTTAGAAAATCCATTTGCTTTAGCCGGTTCTAATTCAATTACTCTAGCAAAAGTTTTTGATAATACAGGAAAAGAAGTAAACAGCTTTGTTTTAAATTCTGTAAGAAATAAAATTATAGACGTTTCAACTTATTCTAAAGGAAACTATTGGGTGGTGTTCAGCAACCAAGGTAAAAAAGTAAACTCAAGATTTACTAAAATAGAATAAGTTTACAATTTAGAACTTCTGTTTCTTAAGAGTAAATCTGCCACAACTATAGCTGCCATAGCTTCTACAATAGGAACTGCTCTTGGCAATACACAAGGGTCGTGGCGACCTTTACCTTTAAGTACAATTTGTTTTCCGTTTTTATCTACACTGTTTTGATCTTGCATGATGGTAGAAACAGGTTTAAATGCTACGTTAAACGTTACAGGCATTCCGTTACTAATTCCACCTAAAATTCCGCCCGAATTATTAGAGAGTGTTTTTATGCTTTTATTTTTATCTGATGTAAAAATATCATTCATTTCACTTCCATAAATTTTTGTTGAGTCAAAACCTAAGCCGTACTCAAAACCTTTGGCGGCATTTATAGAAAGCATTGCTTTGGCAAGTTCTGCTTGTAATTTATCAAAAACAGGTTCGCCAATTCCAGCAGGAACGTTTTCTATTTTGCAAGAAATAACTCCTCCAACTGTGTTCCCATTTTTTTTTGTTTGTTCAATTAATTCTTGCATTTTTTTTGCCGCTTTTGCATCCGGACATCGAACTAAATTTTTTTCTTTGTTACTCTCAATTAATGAATTTTTTTTCTCCATCCAATTCTTGTCTGCTTCAATGTTTTTTACAGAGTGCACGAATGCAGAAACAGTTATTTTATAATGTTTCAAAAAAAGTTTTGCTAGTGCACCAGCCACCACTCTGCAGGCTGTTTCACGTGCCGAAGCTCTTCCTCCACCCGCAGTATGTTTTAGTCCGTATTTCTGCAAGTAAGTAAAATCAGCATGTCCAGGTCTAAAAGTTTCTTCAAGATGAGAATAATCTGATTCTTTTTGATTTTCGTTTTTAATAATAAATCCAATGGGAGTTCCGGTTGAAACACCATTTAATATTCCGGATAAAAATTCCACGCTATCGCTTTCTTTTCTTTGGGTGGTAATTTTAGATTGTCCGGGTTTTCTTTTGTCTAATTCGTTTTGAATAAACGTAAAATCTATATTTAATCCGGCCGGACAACCATCAATAATACCGCCAATAGCAGTTCCGTGAGATTCACCAAAGGTGCTCAGCATAAATAAAGTTCCAAAACTGTTTGAGGGCATTTTATGTTTAAGTTTGGATGTGTAATTTGAATTAATCAGAAGGCATAACCTAAACAGCTATTACCAACCATATCGCAAGGATTTTTGAATATCTAAAGGATTTTCTTTCAAGCTAATAACACCAGAGTGCTTTTTGGAATTGAAGTATATTCTTTTTTTATGTCTAGAAATTATCAATTCAATTTCCTTTTTGGTTGAGCCTCTTTTTATTACTACTACCATATTTCAATTAATTTACATGTAGTGCAAAAATAATTCATAAAATTTACATTTTCTATTCTTATTTTTGAAATTCAATACACTCATGAATCATTCTACACACCAACATTCACATAACGAAGACCATTTTGGCCAGTCAGAATTAATTAGAGATGTAGTAATTGGTATGAGCGATGGACTAACAGTTCCTTTTGCATTGGCAGCAGGTTTAAGCGGTGTGCTCACCAGCAATGCATTAATTATTACCGGAGGCTTGGCTGAGATTTGTGCCGGTTCTATTGCAATGGGTTTGGGCGGCTACCTTGCAGGAAAAACTGAAATTGAACATTATAATTCTGAATTAAGCAGAGAGTATTTAGAAATAAAAACAAAACACGAAGCCGAAAAACAAGAGGTAAGAGATGTATTTGCCAATTACGGACTATCAAAAGAGTTGCAAGATTCTGTAGCAGATGAATTGGCCAAAAACGAAAAAAATTGGGTAGAATTTATGATGAGGTTTGAATTGGGCTTAGAAAAACCCGACGAAAAAAGAGCTACTAAAAGTGCCTTAAACATTGGAGTGGCTTATGTTATAGGTGGCTTTATTCCTTTGCTGGGATATTTTTTTTCTGATATTCCATCACAAGGTTTAATTTATTCTTCTGTTATAACTGTTGTTTGCTTGTTTGTGTTTGGATATTTTAAAAGCAAGTTCACCGGTCAGCCCCCGCTAAAAGGAGCACTGCAAGTTACCTTTATTGGGTTTTTAGCAGCAACAGCAGCTTTTCTGTTGGCAAAATTAATTTCTTAAATTTTTAATGGCTTTAACAACTCTTTCAGAAGAAGATAAAAAGAACTTTTTTATTCTTCACGTGGTGGTTTTTATTTGGGGTTGGACAGGAATATTAGGCAAACTTATTGCAATGCCTGTTTTGCCAATGATTTGGGTGCGAATGATTGCTACCGTAGCAATGTTATGGCTTTTTGGCGTTATTGTAAAAAAGAATTTTTTGTTGCAAAAAAAAGAAATGGTACAACTATTTTCAACTGGTTTTTTAATTGCGTTGCATTGGATATTTTTTTACCAAACCATTAAAATATCTGCGGTTTCTATTGCAGTGATATGTTTAAGTACATCTACTTTTTTCAATTCAATCTTAACCTCAATTATAGACAAAACAAAACCCAAATTTTACGAGTTAGGAATATCTTTGATAGTAATGTTGGCAATTGCTTATATTTTTAATTACCAACCCGGCTATGAATTAGGAATGATATTCGGAGTTATTTCTGCATTTTTTTCGGCAGCTTTTACCACAGTAAATGGAAGAATTAGCAAAAACTTTGACGCAATTGTTTTCTCTGTGTACGAGTTATTGGGTGGTGTAATTTTGCTGAGTATTCTTTTGTTTTTCTTCCCTGCAAATTTTGCACAGCTCATTGGCGCAAGTGCAAGCGATTGGTGGTATTTGTTCATTCTTTCGTTGTTGTGCACAGCAATTCCTTTTGTTGCCAGTGCTTATGTATTAAAACACATTCCCTCATTTAGTGTATTGTTGGCAATTAATTTAGAGCCGGTTTATACCATTATTTTGGCCTACCTAATTTTTGGTGAACAAGAAAAAATGAACCTTCCGTTCTACGTTGGAACACTGGTTATTTTGCTTACCTTATTTGGCAATGCTTGGGTAAAAAATAGGAATAGAAAATAATTTTTTTTTTGAGAAATAATATTCTTATTTGTAAAAACAAATTTATGAAATTTAAACTTCTCCTTGCCTTTTGCATTTTGCAATTTTCTAATTATGTATTTTCTGCCGATAAAAATAATCCAACTAAAAAACTAGTTGTTGGGCCAAGAATAAATAAGGCTGAGGTTAATATTGACCTTAAATTTAATAGTGAAAAATTGGTTTATACTGCAAGGAAAGATGAAGAGCTTTTTGATGTTGATATTGATAGAGAATCCTTAAATCCAATAAGCAATCCCCGTTTTATCAAGCAAAAAAAGAAGAATGCAAGTGGGTTTGTTGTGGATGGAAGTAAATTTAAATACTTAGAAAAAATTAGTACGGCAATTAATGAGATTTACTTTTTTTTTGTTTATGAAGACAAGGACAAAACTTATTCACTTTACTACCAAATGGCAGATAAAAATGGTAGTCCAAATGCTAAACCCGTAAAAATTGGGAAGCGTAAGGATTCCGAAGATGCATATTCTGATTCAGATTATAGAAATGGTTCTTTTTCTTTTGGATTGAATAGAAGTAAATCTTTAGTGTATGTTTTAAATCAAGCATCACACAAAAAAATAAATAAAAAAGAAAAGGAATATCAACCAGGAGAAGTTGTTATTACCTATTATGATTCAAAAGATATGAAAGAACTAGGTTCTGGAACTTATGATTTATCCATTTCTAAATTTGGTGCGTCTGCAATTTTTGGTGATGACGGCATGGTTTACACCTTAGTTAAAAATTTATACAAAGAAGAAATTGAAATTGTAAATAAAAAGGGAAAAACAAATAAGGAAGTTAAAGAAAGATACATTTATAAAGTAGTTGCAATAAATTTAAGTAAGCCAGAAAATTCTCCCGTAGAAAAAACTATGGTTTTAAAAGATAAACGTGTAGAAAATATAAAGATACAAATAGAAGAAAATGGTTCAATCAATTGCGCTGGAACAAAAGTTGATTTGGATGAAAATAACAATTCTGGAAAAATGACTGGGTTTTTTACGTGTAGTTTAAATACTAATAATTTAGAAATTTCAAACTTTTACGAATATAATTTCGAAGAAGGTATAAATTCTTGTTTAATACTTATTGAAAACACAGAAGCAAAATATAAAATAATTGGTATTGAAAAAATGGATAATGGTTCAACCTCTTTATTATTTGAAGAGTCTGGATCATACTTGGTAACTGGAACAAATTCAAAGGGATATTCTTATACCCGCACATATTATCAACACGGTAATTTAATAGTTTGTAACATTGGAACTAACCACAAAATAAACTGGGTTTCAAATTTACATAAACGAGAGATAAAAAATGGAAGTGATTTTACCTCTTTTTATTACAAAAAATTTGGAAATCAGCTCAAATTTGTTTTCAATGATTCTAAATACAATTACGATAAAACAAACTTAGCTTATAAAACAAATTTGAAAAGTAGAGAGGTTTCGGAAGTAGAAGGATTGGAGAGAATTGCCATTGCCTCAATAGATGAATTTGGGAATTGTAATAGAAAATTGGTCGAAAACGAAAAAATTCCATACTATGGATATCTTGAAACATCTGCTTGGTCAGAAACCAACAATGAGTTTTATTTTATTGTTTGTAGCAAATACAATGCCTTGTATGACCCGTGGGTATTTTGCTTAATTCCTCCGATTGGAATTACTTCTTTAATTATGGATTGGCAAGGGAAAAACCAATATTATAGAGTTGCAAAAATTAAATTAGATTAATAGTTGACGAGGGTTACATTTGAAAATTTTTTTCTAAAACCTAAGCCCAATTTTCCAACCTAAAAATATTCCTATTTTAATTTCTTCAATATAATCTTTTGTAACGGTATATTGAATTCCATTAATGGTTGACCCTCTCTCGTATTGAACTTGGTCGTAGCCCATAAATCTTAATTGTGGCCCTAAAGCAAACTCACTGTAAAACCTGTCTTCTTGGCTATTTACGTGTCCTAGAATTAGTTTTATTTCGTTGCTTGTGTAATTCAATTTTAAAGTACTATTTGTTTGTATCCCTTTGTATTCATAGGCAAAATCATAACCGGTATAAATTGTATTGGTAATTGAGGTAAGTCCGCTTCCAATAAAAAATCCTCCTGTTTGTTTTTCGAAATAATATTTTAAACCAAAATCTAATATTCTACCAAATGTAAAATTCTTTACTTCAGAAAAATCATCGTAAATTATTGGTCCTTCTCTACTGTATGAATATTGACCCCAAACATCACGTAAACTTATTCCAATTCCGGCATAAGCAGAAAGCCCTGTTCCTCCTATTAATCTTTCGTAAGAAATTGAAGAGCCTCCTCTGCTTAGATGGTTTAAACTAATTCCAAGTAAATTATTTCCAACAGAATTTGCTCTGCTTTTTACTCCACTTTTTCCTGGTGTTCTAAATAATGAAATGGAATCGCTTTGTGCTTGTACTTGCAATGTTAAAATACTTAGCAATGCAATAATTATAATCAAGTTTTTTTTCATAATTTCCTTAAAATCTTACACCCATTTTCCAACCTACAAACACACCAAACTTAACTTCTTCTCTATTTTTTTTTGTATTGTTATAATACCCACCATTATTATCGACAATAAATTCAGAGTTTATTTTGTCGTAATCTAAAAAACGAATTTTAGGACCAATACTAAACTCATTATAAAACCTACTTTCAGGGTCATTTACTGTTCCAATCATAACTCTTAATTCATTGCTCGTATAATTTAAACGTAAGTTTGTGCTAGATACACTAGAGCTTCCAAAATTAAAAATTTCATTCTGCCCTGCAAATACTGTGTTTGTGATAGATGTGAATCCAGCTCCAATAAACAAACCACCTAAATACTTATCAAAATTGTATTTTGCACCAAAATCATATATACTTCCCATTTCAAATGAACTAATTGAAGCTGCATCGTTTATTAGCAATGAGTTGTCATCAAAAATTGAATATTGACCCCAAAAATCTAACAAAGAAAAACCTGCCCCTGCAAACACAGAAATACCACTTTTGCCCAATAATCTTTCATAAGAAATAATTGTGCCGCCACGAACAAAATGACCTAAACTAAAACTAATTAAGTTGTTTCCTCCCGAATTTATATTGTTCTTAACTCCACTTTTTCCTGGTGCTCTAAATAATGAAATGGAATCGCTTTGTGCTTGTACTTGCAATGTTAAAATACTTAGCAATGCAATAATTATAATCAAGTTTTTTTTCATAATTTCCTTAAAATCTTACACCCATTTTCCAACCAAAAAATATTCTAAATCTTACTTCTTTTTTGCTTCCATTCGTAACTATATAATCATAGTAAGAATTTCTATCAGGGTTATCAGTTGCATCTACATAATCATAATTTAAAAAACGAATTTTAGGCCCAATAGAAAACTCATTAAAGAATTTATTCTGTGGGTCACTGGCCATGCCAATCATAAATTTTACTTCGTTGTTTCGGTAGTTTAATTTATAATTTCTGTTTGTAACTACATCGTTTTGCAGGTAATCAAATCCGTAATTTACAATCATGTTGTTTGTAATGCTTGTAACTCCTGCACCAATAAAAGTATTTCCTAATAGTTTTTCAAAGTAATATTTTGCACCAACATCCACCATCAAACCACCACCAAGTTCTTGGATATCTGCCATCATGTCTTTTACAATTGGCCCTGAATGATTTATAGAATATTGACCCATTACATCTCTTACAGAAAAACCTAATCCACCATACAGTGCCAATCCTTTTTCACCCAATAATCTTTCGTAAGTTATTACCGTGCCTCCTCTAATAAAGTGTCCTAAACTTATATTTATTGTATTGTTGCCAACACTGCTCCCTTTGCCCTTTACGCCGCTAAGGCCAGGCATTCTAAAAGGCGAAAGTGAATCAGACTGGGCAAATACTCCTTGAAATAGAAAAAATAAAAAAATAAAACAAAACCTACTTCTCATGAGAATTTGTCAAAGAAATTGAAAAATTGAAAAAGAAAATACCATTACTTCGATTTAATAAGCACAGTAAACTTGCTAAGCAACTTTATCTTTTGTTCCAAATTCATTGCTGCCAAATCTAATTTCGATTCTGTTTCTATGGTCTCTGGCAGAAGTTCAAGAAGATTTTTTAGGCTGCTTAATTTAATAGCATAAGAAACATTGTCGGCTTCCATAATTTTTGCGTTAATAATTCCAACTAACTTTCCATCGTTGTCGAATAAAGGACCACCGCTATTGCCCGGTTGCACTGGAACGGTGGTTTGGTAAGAACCTATGTCTCCCTGATAGCCTGTTTTAGAACTAATTTTTCCATCGCTAAATTTCACTTCTTTACCCATGGATGTTAATGCCATAGGATAACCTAATGTAAACACTTGTGCTCCAACATTTGCAGTTGAATTTGTGTGAGTATAGGGTATTTTAAATTGAACAGGATCCAAGCTAACGCCTTTTATTTTTAAAATAGCCAAATCTGTTTTACTGTCTTTTTGTATTACTTCTGCTTCGTATGTTTTTGATTCTTCATTTATTTTAAGTTCTACAAAACAATTGTCTGCCTTTTCAATCACGTGATAATTAGTAACCACGTATCCTTTTTCGCTAATTATAAAACCCGAGCCGCTACTGGTATATTTTTCGTCGCCTTTGTCAATTGTTTTAATTTCGTTGTTATTGTCTCTTTGATAAACAAAATTAGTGCACTGCAAATCAATTTTGCTTTCGAACACAACAATTCCAGTTCTTTTTCCTGCAATTGGGCGATAATTAAAATTGTCTAATATTTCTCCATTTACACTTAAAAACGCTTTTTTTCCGCTTTTTTTAATTTTAATTTTATTACTATTTTTCCCTTTAAGGATAGCGTTAGAATACATATTTCCGCTAAAAATTGCGTTTAAGCCTTCGTATCTAACTCCATAATTATAATAGCCAGACGAGTTGATGCAAAAGAAATGATAGTTGTCCCAATCTTTTACGCCATAAATTATTCCATAAAAACCTTCGCTGCTGCCACCGTTAAACTTTATATCGGCTTCAATTGAAAAATCTTCGTATTGATCTACTTCTAATTTTATCCATTGTGCAAAATCTATTTTTTTCTTGGTTTGAAAATGCAAACCTCCGCCCGGCATAAGTTCTGCTATTCCTTGTTCAGGGTCATTAACCAATGGCCATTTGTGTGAATTGTCTTTAAAATTTTCTACAAACTGTAATTTGCATTCGCCAAAATCATCGCATTTTTTTTTCCAAATAGATGAAGTGTCTTGTTTTGTATCAGCAAATATGTTGTTTAAGCCTACAAAAAAGAACATAGTAACTGCTAAAGTTGAAATTTTTTTCAATGGATTATTTTTAGGTGGAATTATATACAAATAAATTAAAATGTTTCGTGAATAAAAAATATATGTTTATTTATTTTTTTTGAATAAAAGCAACATTTAAACATGTCAAATAAAGAATGTACCTTTCGTTCTACGTTGGAACAATGGTTATTTTTCTTACCTTATTTGGCATTGCTTGGGTAAAAAATAGGAATAGAAAATAAATATAAAATTGGGTTTGAAGATATTCGCTAATCAATGTTGCTATACAACACTTCGTGTTTATTTTGGATGTTGATTTTAAAACTATCAGGAATTTTTGTCCAATCTCTCAATTCAATTAAAATGGGAATGTTACTGTCTTTTATTTTGTTGTAGAGAAAAGAAAAAAGTTCAGAGTGTATTTGATTTCCGTCTTTTTCACGAATTACCAAATCTAAATCGCTACCGCTGTGGGCTGTTCCATTAACTCTACTTCCATAAGCCCAAACTTCAAATGGAATGTTGGCTTCAGAGAATATTTGAATTAAATTTTCTTTGTCTTTTGGTCTAATCAACATCTCGGTAATTTTCTTTCTGAACAGAACCTACAATACTTTTCGCATCCTGAATAAAACTCTCTAAAATTGTAACTATTTCTTCAGCAAAATTTGCTCCATAATCATGTGCAGAACTATTTCTTACATCTCTGTATTTAAGCCATCTTTCACATTCTGTATCAGAAATTATCTCTCTTAAAACAGCATTTCTAAAAACATCTTTAAACGTAAGCCTGTCAACAGCGAGAGTTGAATCAAAGTAAGGTTTCAATATTTTTCTAAGTAGTTTTCCACTTTGCTCCAAAATTAATTCAAATTCTTTTACGCAAGCCGAACGATATAAATCAAAATAAATTTCACTTTTATCAGTTTGTTTAAGCAATTCGTGTGCTTTTTCAATTGTATTTATGCAGCGTTCAAAATGTTCAACATCTAATTTCATTTGAAACTTTATTTACTTATCCCACCAAAGATTGATTTTTTTTGGCTACCATTTCTTTAACGGTTTCCACAATGGCGTTGGTATCAAATCCACATTCTTGCCAGAGCTCTTTTTGCTCTCCGTGCTCAATAAATTTATCCGGAATTCCTAAACGTTTTACCCTTGCCGAATAACCGTTGTCTGCCATAAACTCTAATACTGCACTTCCCATTCCGCCTTGTATACAACCGTCTTCAATGGTAATAACTTTGTCAAATTTACTAAACACCTCGTGTAACAATACTTCGTCTAAAGGTTTTGCAAACCTCATGTCGTAATGGGCTATGCTGTGGGTTTCTTTCAACAATTCACATGCTTCTACTACAAAATTTCCGGGGTGGCCCAATGAAAGTATTGCAATATCAGTTCCGCTTTTAATCTTTCTCCCTTTGCCAACAGTAATCTCTTTAAAAGGCAATTTCCAATTTGTCATAACACCGTTTCCTCTTGGGTAGCGGATACTAAATGGACCTTTATTTTCTAGCTGTGCGGTGTACATTAAGTTTCTTAACTCTTCTTCGTTCATTGGAGCCGAAACCACCATGTTAGGAATACATCTAAAATAGGCAATATCGTAAACTCCATGATGTGTTGGGCCATCGGCACCGGCTAAACCACCTCTGTCTAAACAAAAAACTACATTTAAATTTTGTAGGGCAACATCATGAACAACTTGATCGTAGGCTCGTTGCATAAACGAAGAATAAATATTACAAAAAGGCAACATTCCTTGGGTAGCCAAACCTGCAGAAAAAGTTACAGCATGCTGCTCTGCAATACCAACGTCAAAAGCCCTGTCTGGCATGGCTTTCATCATAATATTTAATGAACAACCACTTGGCATAGCGGGAGTAATTCCCATTATTTTGGGATTTTTTTCTGCCAATTCAACAATGGTGTGTCCAAAAACATCTTGGTATTTTGGAGGTTGAGGTGATGCAGGAGTTACTTTAATGATCTCTCCGGTTTCTTTGTTAAAAATACCAGGAGCATGCCATACAGTTTGATTTCCATTTTCAGAAAATTCGTATCCTTTTCCTTTTCTGGTAAGAATGTGTAGAATTTTAGGGCCGGGTATATCTTTTAAATCTTCAAGAACTTTTGCCAAACGTTCTACGTCGTGGCCATCAACAGGGCCAAAGTATCTAAATTTAAAGGATTCAAACAAATTACTTTGTTTGAGCAATGCCGATTTTACAGAATTTTCTAATTTGCTGGCAATGGCTTGTGCATTGGGACCAAACTTGCTTATTTTTCCTAGAAGTTTCCAAACATCGTCTCTCATTTTGTTGTAGGTATGAGAGGTGGTAATATCAGTTAAATATTCTTTTAAGGCGCCAACATTGGGGTCTATAGACATGCAATTGTCGTTGAGCACTACTAATAAATTGCTGTGTTCAACGCCGGCATGGTTCAATCCTTCAAAAGCCATACCCGCTGTCATTGCACCATCACCGATTATGGCAACGTGTTGTCTTTTGTCATTTTTATGGTGGTTTGCTACGGCCATTCCTAATGCAGCAGAAATTGAGGTAGACGAGTGGCCTACACCAAATGTATCATACTCACTTTCTGATCTTTTTGGAAAACCAGATAGACCGCCGTAAATTCTGTTGGTGTAAAAATTCTCTCTTCTTCCGGTAAGTATTTTGTGGCCATAAGCCTGATGCCCCACATCCCAAACCAATTGATCGGTTGGAGTATTAAAAATATAATGCAAGGCAACGGTTAGTTCCACTACGCCAAGGCTAGCTCCAAAATGACCTCCTTTTACAGAAACAACGTCAATAATATAATCTCTTAATTCTTTTGAAACTTGAGGAAGGTCAGTAACATTAAGCTTCCTAAGGTCAGAAGGATAATAAATATTTTTAAGAAGTTCACCGGCTTTTACCTCCATGGTTTTTTAGTATTGGTTAATAGAGCAAATAACACTCAGAATTTTTAAAAGTTTAAATTAATTAATGATGATGCCCACCTTGGCCATGAACGTGACCATGACTAATTTCTTCTTGTGAAGCTTCTCTCACATTTATTACATAGCCTGTAAAGTGCAGGTCGTTTCCGGCAAGTGGATGGTTAAAATCCATTCTTACCACTTTGTCGGTTACTTCTTCTACAATGCCTAAAAGTCTGTTGCCGTCGGTATCTACCATTGGAAGTTCATTGCCAATTTGAACCATTTCGGTATCCAATTCGCCATCTTCCCCTTTAAATGCCTCAATGGGAATATCAACCAATTTATCCTCGTCATAATCACCGTAGGCCTGAGTGGCAGAAATAAAAAAATCGAAGGCGTCGCCCATCTTTTTTCCTGCCAAGTTACTTTCAAATTGCTCAATGAGACCACTTGAACCAAACAAAAATACAAAAGGATTTTCGGCAGTTGTTTGTTCTACCATTTCTTCTCCTGTTCCTTCTTCTTCTTCGGGTATGTGTAAGCTATAACTTACAGAAACTACCCTGTTTTTTTCTATTATCATATTTTATAAAATCGGGTAAATTTAATTATTCTACTTTCTAATGCAAAGTTTTTTAAAATCTAAACCTTGCATCTTATAAAACATAAAGTAAAAAAACAAAAATCAAAACCAGGTAGCCATGCAATTTGGGTTGTTAAGCCTGTGCAGAGGAAGATGAAAAATACACTGTTTTTAAATTAATTTCACGCTTGGTTGGTCTTTGCGACCAACCAAAAAGAACTCATTGCGTTTGGTGGCATCCGCCGCGGTGGACACCAACCGAGCGGGAACGTCATTGCTGAAAATTTTTTTTAAACGTCATTGC
>JBAXQC010000039.1:0-26693 GCA_037131955.1 Bacteroidota bacterium | reverse complement strand
AAAATCAAAAATATTAAACTTATTTTAAAATGCTTCATTGTAATTGATGTTAGTAAAAATTCTTTTTAATTTGAATCAAAAAGAATTAATCAAATAGTAAAACAAGATAAAAAAGTAGGAGAGTTTTTTAGGTAAGAAAGTTTATGAAAAATTGGTGGTGGCCAGATAAATTTTAAACAGAAAATTAAATTTGATTTCGAATAAAAAACCTGCTTAACTAAATAGGAAAAAATAGTTATTGATAATAAAAAACAAATAAAATTAAAGACATTTATAAAGTAGTCTACCTTTATAAAATCAACAATAAAATCGCAGCACTTGTTAGAGAAAGATGTTTGTGCTTCAATTTCAAGTTCAACACAATTTTCAAATTCTACAAATGAATGTGTTACATTGCCAGATGAGCAAATCATTTTATAAAATGAAACTCCGCTTGAAGCAAAAAGCAAGATAAATAGCACTAAAAAAAGAAAAATATTTTTAAAAAATTTATAAATCATTTTTTTATTTGTCAACTAAAGTACTCTACTTAGTTTTTGTTGTATTATTTTTTTTATCTGCTGAATTATTAAAAGGTTCCCAAATTTCTTCTGAATCCCAATTGGCTCTTACGCTTATATCTTTAGCAAATTTAATAATTTTTTCTGGTTGTAAATCCAAATAGAAATTACCAGTATCCCATTTCCCGTTTCTGTTTTTATCTTCAATCAACTCAATTTTATAGTTGGCAGGCAAATACAATCCAAAGTCAAGTTCGGTACTTTCATTAATTTTTACTTCTTTTATTGTTGTACCTCTTGAATCTTTTAGTAGCAATAAATAGGAGTCTTCATTTCCTGGCAAAATCATTTTTAATTTTATTCCACCGGCTTTAGATTTATTTGGAACAGTAAATTTTATGGAAGTACTGTCGTGTTTTAATTCAGGCAAAAAACTTTTAAATGTCAATGAATCAAATCTAACTTGGTAAATGCTATCTTCTAACCAATTAAATAGCAGCTTAAATTTTCTTTTAGAGTCATCAGTATACAACACAGAAGCATTATATAATTTACTGCCACAAGTAATTTTAATTTTTGAGGTATCAATGCTTGAAACAGGATAAGTTGTTGAGAAAACAAAACCAGAATTATCAAGGAAATTGAACTCTTCTTTTTTTATTTTTAAAAAAAATGGGTTTGATGTTCCTTTTCCTCTTGTTCTAGAAACTTTATCGTAAGAAATTGTTTTTGTGTAAAAAGTATCTAACACTTTTCCGTTTTCATTTATCGAAAAATTTAAACTGTCTAAATCTATTTTTTTATTGAAAAAGAGTGTTAAAGAATCTCTTTTTTTTCCATATTCAAGAGTATAACTTTCCTTGGAAAAAGCAGAGTTAAAAAAATTAAAGTCAATTTTGTCAATAGGCTTATTAAATACAAAATCCATTTTTTGAAATTCGGTAAAGTTGCTTTTCTTAATAAATTGTGCACTGGGTGTGGCCAAGAAAGAATTTAATTCAAACAACTTTGGCAATGTATCTGTAATAAAAATAGAACTATTAAATGCAATTTTTTCATCAGGAGAATCATACTTGTAATTGCTGTTTGCATCTTTTAATGCAAATAGTTTAAAGCGACCTTTTTTTACGTTGCTTATGTTAAACGCCCCACTTGCATCTGTTTTGGTAAAATAATCTGGTAAAAATTTAAATGAGAAAGAATCTTTTGAGAACTTAATTGAATCGTAAATCATCACTAAAAAGTCTTTTTCAGGTTCAAATGTTTCACTGTTTATTATTTTTCCAACAACAGAAAACGAGTCAATAAATGGTCCGGTAGAAAACACATATTTTAAATTGGTACTGGCATTTCCTTCAGTAATATCTGTTACGCAGTTGCCAAATTGAAAGCTATAAGTTGTATTTTCTTTTAGAGTATCAGTAATAGGAATAACTAATGTTTTGCCTTTTGCAGTTAATTCAGGAGTTTCTTTTAGTGGTGGCGAAATAATTAACTGTGATTGAACATCTTTTAGATTAATAAATTCATTGAAATAAATTTTAATCTTGTTCTCTTTAAAATTACTAGTGTTGTTAGATGGCTCATACTTTAACACCTCTGGCCCTTTTGTATCTCTTGAACCGCCGGTTGGACTTACGATTTGTGCACAAGAGAAAAACAATAAGGGCAGAAAAATTAAATATCTAAGTTTTATTTTAAAATAAGTTGGCTGCAATTTTTGCTAATTGTTGCAAATATAAAGCATCTATACTATCAAAAAAGTTTAGTTTTTCGCTGTCAACATCTAAAACCATTAATACCTCATTGTTTTGAGGGTTTATAACAGGTATAACAATTTCTGATTTTGAGAGAGAGCTACAAGCAATATGCCCAGGAAATTCATCTACGTTGGCAACAATAATTGTTTCTTTATCTTTCCAAGAGGTTCCACAAACGCCTTTTCCAAATTTAATTCTAGTGCATGCAAGCGGGCCTTGAAATGGTCCTAGAACAAGTTCATTTTGTTTAACAATATAAAATCCTACCCACAAAAAATCAAAATTTTCTTTGAGCACGGCCGCAATATTGGCTAAGTTTGCTATCAAATCAGTTTCTTGTTCTACCAGGTATTTAATTTGTGGCAACAATTCTTTGTAGATAGATTCTTTGGTAAGAGATTTGTTTATTTTTATTTCTATATCCATACTTTTTATTGTGCGTAAGCTAAGGTAGCTAAACTTATTTTGTTGTTTCCCATTTTGTGCAAAGAACTTGAGCATGCCTCTAAAGTAGCACCAGTTGTTACAACATCATCAATTAGCAATATATTTTTATTTGTAATTACAACATCTTTGCTTGAATCAAAACTTCTTTCAACATTAATCCATCTGTCAAATTTTGATTTTTTTGTTTGAGTTTTTGTATTCAATATTTTTAGTAAACCTTCTGTTTGAATTTCCACATTAAGAATTTCAGATACACCAATTGCAATCATTTCGGCCTGATTGTATCCACGTTTTTTAAGCTTTTTTGGATGCATTGGAACAGGAATTATTACATCGGGTTTTGTAAAGTATTTTGATTCCATTAAACTTTTGCCTAAAATATTTCCTAATTTAATTCCTATTTCTGATTGACCACCATATTTTAGTTGATGCAATAAATCTCTAATAGTGCCTGTTGGGCTAAATAAGCACAATGCAGAGGCAAATTCAATTGGAACCCTGCCTAAAAAAAGTTTATATACTTCATTTTCTTTTTCCTTTTCAAAGAAAGTATAGGGTAAGTTGTATATACATTTTATACAAACAATACGTTCTGAATTGTTAAGTATTTCGCTACATGACCTGCAAACATTGGGATAAATTAAATAGTTGAAGTAGCGCAGAAAGTTCATAAATTTATATAAAATAAATTGCAAGTAACTTAATTTTTTAAATAATAAAATTACATTTGCATGTCATTATAACAATATGGAAAACAACGAAAAAAAATCAGGAAATAAAATATTTACAGTCCTTTCAGTGTTATTTGCCTTATTATCAGCATTTTTGGGTTATCAATTGTATACTCAAAAAAATACCACGCAAATAATAATTCAAGAAAAAGAAAAGCTTACCGGTGATTTTGAAACCACTAAGTCAGAATTGGCAGAAGTTCAAAAGGCTTTTGATGGCTTGCAAACAAACAACAAACAACTTCAATCGGAACTTGATGCAAAAAAAGAACAATTAGAAGATTTAGGAATTCAGTTACAAAAATACAAAGGTAATTCTGCAGTAATTGCAAAGCTCAGAAAAGAAATAGAGTCGCTTAAAGGTTCATTGCAAAAATACGTAGCAACAATTGATTCTCTAAATGTTGTGAATAAAGCCTTAAACGAAGAAAATACAGAGGTTAAAACAAATTTAGCAGCAGAAAAAGGTAAAACAGAACAATTGTCAGCAGAAAAAAAGCAATTGATAGACATTGGTTCAAAACATAAAATTTATGAATTGTTTGCCGACGCAATAAAACAAAAAGGAAAAGACAAAGAGATTTCTACCACAAAAGCAAAAAGAGTAGATAAAATAAGAGCTTGTTTTATCTTGGGTGAAAATAAAATTGCTAAAGCAGGTGAATTAAATATTTTCCTAAAAATAACGGCGCCTGATGGTCAAGTTTTAGTTACGAGCAAAGACGAAAGTAACATGTTTACGGCACGTGGCGAAAAACAATATTACAGTGTAAAAAAGTCAGTTACTTACAGCAACAAGTCAATGGATATGTGTATGTATTTTACCAAAAAAGAATCAGAAAAGCTTAAAGATGGATCGTATAAGGTTGATGTTTTTATAGATGGAGAAAATGTGGGAAGCTCTAGTTTTGATTTGAGATAGGGTGTTCTTAACTCAATATTAAAGCCTGCTAATTTTTAGTAGGCTTTTTTGTTTGTGCATTTTGATTTAATTCTCTTTATTTGAATGTAATATTTCTTCATTGATAAATAAAAAAACTTTTCTTAGCGACTTTTCTGCGTCAATAGTCGTTTTTTTAGTTGCATTGCCGCTTTGTTTAGGTGTTGCAGTTGCCTCGGGTGCACCGCCATTTTCGGGTATTATTGCTGGAGTAATTGGTGGAATAGTGGTTGGATATTTTAGTGGTTCTACTATAAGTGTGAGTGGACCGGCAGCAGGATTAACATCCATAGTAGCGGCTGCAATTTTAGACTTAAAATTTTTTGAAGCCTTTTTATTGGCAGTTTTTCTATCAGGAATAATTCAAATAGTAATGGGATTATTAAAAGCAGGAGTAATTGGCGATTTTATTCCTAATTCTGTAATAAAAGGAATGTTGGCGGCTATTGGAATTATTTTAATGTTAAAACAAATTCCTCACTTTGTTGGATATGATACAGACCCCGAAGGTGATGAAGATTTTTTTCAGCTGGATCAAAAAAATACATTTTCTGAGTTGTATTCTTTGCTAAATCACTTTGAATTTGGTGCTTTTATTATAGCATTAGTTGGTGTTTCTATTTTGATGCTGTGGGAGAGTAATAGCATTAAAAACAGTAAAGTTTTTAAATTAATACCCGGGCCATTGTTAGCTGTAGTTATTGGTATATTTATAAATGAGTTGTTTGATTTATTATGGCCTCAAATTTCGCTTAAAAGTGAACATTTGGTTCAACTTCCAATTTTTACATCTTCAAAAGATTTTTTTTCTTCTCTTAATTTTCCAATGTGGAGTGAGATTTTAAATTATAAAATATGGATTACAGCTTTTACAATTGCAATTGTGGCAAGTATTGAAACACTTCTAAGCATTGAAGCAGTGGATAAAATAGATCCTCAAAAAAACATTACACCCGCCAATAAAGAATTAATTGCACAAGGTATTGGTAACTCGTTGAGCGGATTAATTGGTGGGATTCCCATTACTTCTGTAATTGTAAGAAGTTCGGCAAATGTAAACTCAGGGGGTAAAACAAAACTATCTACAATTTTGCACGGATTTTTTCTATTGCTTTCGGTATTGTTTGTTGCATCATTATTGAATTTAATTCCCAAATCAGTTTTAGCTTCAATATTAATTTTAACCGGTTATAAGCTAGCTAACATTCAAATTTTTAAAGAGTATTTTAAAAAAGGATTTGATCAATTTGCTCCTTTCATTATAACTATTATTGCGATTGTTTTTACAGATTTATTAAAAGGAATAGCTGTTGGAATATTAGTAGGTTTGTTTTTTACTGTAAGAAGTAACTTTAGAACAAGTATTTTTATAATTAAAGACAACAACAATTATTTAATTCGTTTTAGAAAAGAAGTTTCTTTTTTAAACAAGAGTTTCGTTAAAAGAAGCTTGGCAAAAATTCCAAATAATTCGGCTGTAATTATTGACCCTACTAAAGCCGATTTTATTGACAAAGACATTGTTGATTTGGTAAATGATTTTATTGAAACATCAAGCAGTAAAGGAATAAGAGTGTATATAGAAAGAATAAAAGGTAAACCTGAAGTTTTTATAGATATTGCCCATAAACAAATTAAAAGCTAAAATTAAATAGTGTATGAAATCGTTCGAAAAATTGTTATTGGAAAACAAAGCATGGGCAAAAGAAAAATTAGAGAACGATCCTGATTTTTTTAACAATTTAGCGGGAATTCAAAATCCTGAGTTCCTTTGGATTGGATGCAGTGATAGCAGAGTTTCGGCCAATGAAATAACCGGAACACAACCCGGAGAAATATTTGTTCACCGCAACATTGCCAATATGGTGGTTCATACCGATTTAAATCTGCTAAGTGTTTTAGATTATGCAGTAAATCACCTGCACGTAAAACACATAATAGTTTGTGGACATTATGGTTGCGGTGGAATAAAGGCAAGTATGACTAAACATTCTTTTGGAATTTTAAACAAGTGGTTAAGAAATATAAAGGATGTTTACAGAATTCATAGAAAAGAAATTGATGCTCTGCAAAGTGAAGATGAAAAAGTAAACATGCTTACAGAATTAAATGTAAAAGAACAATGCCTTAATTTAATTCAAACATCAATTGTTCAGAAGTCATGGAAACATAATGGATTTCCTCAAATTCACGGTTGGGTATATGGACTATCTAATGGCATTATAAAACCTATTATTGATATTCCAGTTGGAACACATTTAGATGATATTTACGAATTTGATGACTTATAAATTCTTTATTAGTTTAAGAACATATTCCAATTGTTCCAGTCTGTTTAAATCACTGTTGTCTAAAACAATTGCATCTTCCGCTTTTATAAGTGGGTTTTCTTTTCTGTGGGTATCTTGGTAATCTCTTGACTCTAAATTTTTTTTTACTTCTTCCATTGATACCAACATACCTTTGGAATGCAATTCATCGTATCGCCTTTGCATTCTTATTTCTAAATCAGCTGTCATAAAAATTTTTAGCTCGGCATCCGGAAAAACATTTGTTCCTATGTCTCGCCCTTCCATAACTACAGCTTTTCCTTTTCCTAATTTTTTTTGTATGGCTACCATTTTTTCTCTTACTTCTTTAATAACACTAACATCCGAAACCATATTGGAAACACTCATTTGACGAATTTCTGCATCTACATTTTCAGCATTTAAATAAGTGTCAGAACCTTTAGTAGATGGATTGTATTTAAATGATAGGTGAATATCTTTAAGTTGTTCAACTACATTTTGCTCAAAGTTTTCTTGTGAAGGATGTAAACCTTTGCGAATCAAAAAAAGTGTTGTTGCCCTGTACATTGCTCCCGTATCAATGTAAGAATATCCTAATTTTACAGCTAGAGCCTTAGCTAAAGTGCTTTTTCCGCAAGAAGAATATCCGTCAATTGCAACAGTTATTGCATCCATATTTTAAAAATGTTTATGCAGTAAAAGTAATATTGCAATTTTATTTTACCTAACTCTTTTTATGAAAATCTGATGGTTTAAAAATTAAGGAGAGATGATTTGAATTTCCAAAAAAATGATACTTGCCCCAGCCGTACGAAAATATGAATTTAGATAACTTAAATCCAACACCAGCGGAAAAGCCTATTAATCCTGCTTTATCTTCCATTTTTAATTCTTGTTGTTTTCTAACTTGGTATCCAAATCTTAAATTGAAATATTTAGAAATTAAAAATTCTGCACCAAGTGAAAAGTGTCTCGATAGATTTTTTCCAAAACCAGATTTAGAAATAATTTCTTGTCCAGATATTGGATCAAAACTTTTAGTTGTATCTGCTTGAACCAATTTCCAATTGTGAATATTGTCGTACATTACTAAAAACCTTAGGGGAACATGTTCTAGTTTATAAGCAATTGCGGCTTGTGTTTGAAGTGGTAGATTATCTCTTGTTGAGGAATATGATTTTAGTTGAGCGCCAATATTTCTAGCAAGAATTGTGGCGCTAAAAAGTTTTCCCGGATGCTGATAATGGCCTGCTATATCTATTGCAAGTCCAAAAGAACGATAGGTTTCGTAGGCAGAATAAATAGTTTTAAAATTTCCGCCAACAGATATAACTTCGTTTAATTGCTTTCCCCAACCTAAAGAGAGGCAGTAATCTGAGGCAGAAAACTTACCTGTAATTGAAGATGTTTCGTCTGTTTGTGTAAAATTCCCGTAATTTAAATAAGTGAGCGAAGCAGAAAAAATCCCTTGCTTCCTTTCTTTTGCAACATAACCTATTACTCCATAGTTAGCATCAGAAATATAATTTACATAGTTTAAAGATACCTGACCACTCATTTCTGCATTTAGCAAAGATGGATTTTGATATGCCAAAGTACTTTCGTAATCCCTTATTGCTATTGATGTTCCGTTGGTTGCTCCTAATCTTGCTGAAGGCAAAAAGTTTAAAAAATTATAAGTGGTTCTTGCTTTTGTTTGTGATTTTACTGGAGAAAATGTAAAACAAAAAAATACTATTAATGGTAAAAATAAAACATTATAAACTAAATAATTAGTGTCTCTTTTTTTCATGATTTACTTTTTCAAATATAAAACAAGGATTTTAAACGATAAGCATTATTTTTTATTGTATTCATCACGGGTCAACATCAACAATTACTCTCGTGCCTTTTACTGTTGAATTGTTATGAAAAGAATTAATAATTTCTTTGATAGCTAATTTTGCCTGCGAAAAGGATTTGTTTTTATCCCATTTTAAAAGGATTTGCATTTGAAAATTGTTTCTGATTTTCTGAACAAAAGGAAATTCTGGACCTAGAACATTAGAAGCAAAAGTTATTTTTAAGTAATTACAAAGTTCGTTTGCAGCAAAATCTACCTCATGTTTATCTTTGTGAAGCACTAAAATTTTTATCAATTTAGTAAAAGGAGGGTAATAAAATTGTTTTCTTTCTACCAATTGCCAATTGTAGAAATCATCAATGTTAGATGAGTTTAGAACATAATCGAAAATTTGATTTTTAGTATTGTACGTTTGAATTAATACTGTTCCTTGCTTTTTTCTTCTTCCTGCTCTACCGCTAACTTGCACCATCATTTGAAAAGCACGTTCAAACGTTCTGTAATCAGGAAAATGTAAAAGTGAATCTGCGTTTAAAATGCCAACTAAAGAAATATTGCTAAAGTCTAACCCTTTCGAAAGCATTTGTGTGCCTACTAAAACATCAATGTTTCCTGCTTCAAATTCATTTACAATTTTGTTGTAAGAAAATTTTGATCGGGTTGAATCTAAATCAAACCTAGCAATTCTCAATTCTGGAATTATTAAGGATAAATCTTCTTCTACTTTTTCTGTTCCAAACCCTTGCATAGTAATTCTTGTGCTACCACATTTTTTACAGTTTTTTGGCGGAGTCTCATAATATCCACAATAATGGCATCTAATAACATTAATTGATTTGTGGTAGTTTAACGAAACATCACAGTTTATGCAATAAGGAACCCATCCGCAGCTTTCGCAAATTAACACAGGAGAAAATCCTCTACGGTTTTGAAAAAGCAAAACTTGTTCTTTGTTTTTTACAGCAGTTTTAATGGAATTAATTAACTCTTCTGTTAAATATTTGGGAGTATTTATCCGATACTTTTGTTTTAATAAGTCAACTAAAACAATATGAGGTAAAATACTATCTCCAAATCTTGTATTTAAATCAACCTTAAAGTATTTGCCATTGCTGCAATTAAAAAGGGTTTCTATGCTTGGCGTTGCAGAGCCCAGCAATACTTTTGCTTTAAAAATATGTGCCAAGTAAATGGCACAATCTCTTGCATTATACCTTGGTGACGGTTCGTGTTGTTTATAAGAAGAATCATGTTCTTCATCAATAATAACAAGCCCTAATTTTGCAAACGGTAAAAATATTGACGAACGTGCTCCAACAACCAATAATGGAATTTTAGAGGTAAACACATTTTTATAAATCTCAGCCCTTTGCTGTTCGTTAATTCTTGAGTGATAAACCAAAACGTTTTCTCCAAAAATTATTTTTAGCCGAGTTATCAATTGCTGCGTTAATGCAATTTCTGGTAATAACAGCAAACAAGAATTCCCGTTTTGCAGTTCATCGTTAATTAGTTTAGAATAAATTTCAGTTTTCCCACTTCCGGTTATTCCATTTAGTAATCCTATATTTTGTTTAGTAAAATAATTTTGAATTGAACTAAATACTTCTTGTTGGTTTGTAGAAAGCTCAATTTTTATTTCGTTGTTTTTTTCTATTTGCAGTCTGTCGGTATCTAAAACTTCCTGAATTAAAATTTCGTGTTTTATAAGCGTATTATAAGAAGAAGTACTTAGATTTTTATTTTGTAATAATTTCTTCTTTGAAACCGGTAAAATTGATTTTCCATCTTTTTTAGTGAGACTCAGATAATAAAGAATGATATCTAAATGTTTAGGATTTTTTTGTTCTAAATTATTGATCAGTTCTATAAATTCTTGCTCATTTTTATATTTAGGATTTAATTTTACAAACGTTTCTTTCAATGATTTTTCGTGTTCTTTTAAAATTTCTTCTACAATAAAAATACCTTTTGACAGGAGATTGCTCAGTTTAGATTTTCCTATGATATTTTTTAATTCATCTAAATTTTTACCTTCCTCAATCGACGACATTACTTTAATTAATTCTTGTTCGTCTTCGTCTAAGTGCTCCCATTCAAAATTTAAATAATCTTTGTTGATGTCAAAATTAAATTTGATTTTGGAACTGCTTTGTGGCCTTAAAACGGATGGTAATGCTGCAGCAAAAACTTCACCTAAATTGCACATATAATACTCCGAAATCCATTTCCAAAAATTTAAATGCAATTCATTAGTAACAGGTTTTTCATCGAGAATTTCCTCAATATCTCTTGTTTGATAGGTATCAGGTATTGTGTTGTTAATAGAAAATACTATTCCTGTATAAAGTTTGGAGGTTCTAACAGGAACAATTACTCTTTGTCCAACTTTTAATCTCGATTTTAAATTATCTGGGATGCTGTAAGTAAATGTTCCTGATAAACTAAGGGGCAAAACAACTTCTGCAAATAATTCTAAACTGCCCTTTTTTAAACTCATCTAAAAAAATGTTTAATTGCAAATCACAATTTACAAAACGTGTTATAAACAAATTTACAACAAAAAAAAAGAAATAGAAACTATTGCTCTCATTTAGTAATTGTGCTTACAGATTTATTTTTTTCTAAAAAATATTTCAACTGGAACTCCTTTAAAATCGAAAATTTCGCGGAGCTTATTTTCTAAAAATCTTTTGTATGGTTCTTTAATGTATTGTGGTAAGTTACAAAAGAATGCAAACGAAGGAAAGTGAGTTGGCAACTGCGTAATAAACTTAATGTGAATATATTTTCCTTTGTTTGCCGGAGGGGGATAAGCTTGAATAATTGGCAACAATAAATCGTTTAATTTTCTTGTTGGTATTTTCTTTTTTCTATTGTTAAAAACTTCAATAGCCTCTTCAAGTGCTTTAATTACTCTTTGCTTATTTGTGACAGAGATAAACAAAATTGGCACATCTTTAAATGGAACTATTTTCTCTAGAATTCTATTTTTAAAATCATCAGTAGAATGGTTATCTTTTTCTATTAGATCCCACTTGTTTACAAGAATAACAACTCCTTTGTGGTTCTTTTGAATTAAACTAAAAATATTTAAATCTTGTGATTCTAATCCATCTTTGGCATCAAGCATTAACAAAGCAATGTCACATTCTTCTATTGCTCTAATGCTTCGCATAACAGAATAAAATTCTAAGTCTTCGTGCACCTTACTTTTCTTGCGTAATCCTGCAGTATCAATCAAAAAGAAATCAAACCCAAATGAGTTAAATCTTGTATAAATTGTATCTCTGGTTGTTCCAGCTAGTGGGGTAACGATGTTTCTATCAACACCTAATAATGCATTTAACAGAGAAGATTTCCCAACGTTTGGTCTTCCTACTATCGCAATTTTGGGAATGTCTAAATCAACCTCTGGTTCTTTTTCGGGCAAAACTTTTAAAAGATCATCTAATAATTCTCCAGTGCCAGAACCGCTTACTGCAGAAATGGTATAAAAATTATCAAACCCTAATGAATAAAATTCTGTGGCAGCTAATAACCTGTCGGAATTATCAACTTTGTTAACTACCAAAAAAACATCTTTTTTAGACCTTCGTAATAACTTTGCAACAGTTTCATCTAAGTCTAAAATTCCATTGGCAGCATCCACTACAAATAATATGGCTTGTGCTTCTTCAATAGCAATTTCTACTTGAGATCTAATCTCTCCTTCAAAAACATCGTCAGAGCCTTTTACGTATCCACCAGTATCCACTACAGTAAACTCTCTACCGTTCCATTCACACTTGCCGTAATGCCTATCTCTTGTTACGCCGCTTTCCGAATCAACAATTGCTTTTCTCGATTCTGTTAATCGATTAAAAAGTGTCGATTTTCCTACATTTGGTCTCCCAACTATTGCTACTATATTGTTCACGTTATTATTTATTTTTAATCTTCGTATCCGAAATTTTTTAATGCTCTGGGATTTTCCCTCCAATCTTTGTCCACTTTTACAAACAATCCCAAAAAGATTTTTTTACCCAAAAATCCTTCAATCTCACGCCTTGATTTTATTCCTAACTGTTTTATTGCTTTGCCTTGGTTGCCAATTATAATTCCTTTTTGAGAATCACGAGAGACAATAATGTTACAATTTATTTTATCAATGTTTGGCAGTTCTTCATAAGATTCTACCACCACCTCAACAGAATAAGGAATTTCTTTGTCGTAATATTTTAAAATATTTCCTCTGATAATTTCCGAAACAAAAAACCTAGTTGTTCTGTCAGTTAAATCATTTTGATCAAAATACGGAGGATTTTCTGGCAAGTTTTTTAATAACAAATCCAATAAAAGTTTTGCGCCAAATCCTGTTTTTGCACTAATAGGAATTATATCTGAGTTTGGAAATTCTCTTTTATTTCTTGCAACAATTTCTTCTAATGCTTTTTCTTCTAACAAATCTATTTTGTTTACAAGAATATAAACGGGAACTGTTGCCTTTTTAATTTTCTCTAAAGCATTATCTGGCAATGGAGAATCATTTGTTGCGTCAATAACCAATAAAATTATATCAGCATCAATTAAAGCTTCGTTCACCACTTTCATCATGCTTTGGTGCAATTTATAAGCTGGAATTATAATCCCAGGTGTATCAGAAAACACCATTTGATAATTTTCTCCATTTAAAATTCCTAAAATTCTATGGCGTGTTGTTTGAGCTTTAGCATTGGTTATAGATAAGGCTTGCCCTAACAATTTGTTCATTAATGTTGATTTTCCAGCATTGGGATTACCTAAAATATTTACATAGCCTGATTTAAAGGACATTAAATTTATTTTTTTATTTGGATAGCAAAGAAACGAAATATATCTTTGTACTCACCAAAAAGAAGTTCTAACAACATAAAAATATAGTGCGGGATGGAGCAGTTGGTAGCTCGTTGGGCTCATAACCCAAAGGCCGTCGGTTCGAGTCCGGCTCCCGCTACCTGAGAGAGTCAATTTACGTTGACTCTTTTTTTTTGATTCATTTTATCAAATTTTAGTTAAAAGAAAAAATAAGCAATTAATTTATATTTGTATTAATTTTTAAACATGGCTCAAAGTATACTGCTCTTAGTACTAGGTTTTTTAAATCTATTTTTTCAGAAGAACGAAAAGAAAGAGATTACATTTTTGTCTCAAGATAATTTAGTAATTACAGCTGATCTGTATGTTGCAAAAGCTACTTCAAAGCCAATATTGCTTTGTCATCAAGCAGAATTTAGTAGAGGCGAATATTTAGAAATTGCACCAGAATTGGTAAAATTAGGGTTCACTTGTTTGGCAATTGATCAAAGATCTGGTAAAGAATGCAAAGGAATCAAGAACAAAACTTATGAAGAAGCAATCAAAAAGAAATTAAAAACTAATTTTATATACGCTCAAAAAGATATAGAAGCTTCTATTGATTATATGTATGAAAGATTTCAACAACCAGTAATTGTTTTTGGAAGTTCCTATTCTGCTTCGCTTGCTTTGAGAATAGCTTCTGAAAGCAAAAAAGTAAGAGCGGTTATTGCATTTAGTCCTGGTGAATATTTTACTGAACAATTTTCTGTTTTAGAAAGTTGTGCTTCTATAAAACAACCTGTTTTTATAACAGGCTCTAAAGACGAGGTGCTGCAACTAAAAGATTATTTAAATGATTCTCCTTCTAGAACAAAGCATGTGTTTATGCCAAATGCTAAAGGCACACACGGAGCAAAAGTTTTGTGGCATAATTCTGCTGATAAATTGGAGTATTGGTTGGCACTGAAAGAGTTTTTGGTAAAGGTGCAAAAATACTGATGGCAATGGAAGAAGGATTAGTTATCAAATCTACGGGAAGTTGGTATGAGGTGCTAAAAATTAATAAGGAAATAATTCAGTGTAGAATAAAGGGAAATATTAGACTAAATGGAATTAAAAACACCAATCCGGTAACCGTTGGAGATAGTGTAGATATTGAACAGTCTTTAAATGGCGAATGGATGATAGCAGATATTCACCCAAGGAAAAATTATATCATTAGAAAATCAATTAATTTATCTAAAAAAAATCAAATTATTGCTAGTAATATTGACTTTGCATTTTTAATTGTTACTCTAAAAAATCCAAGAACATCATTTGGTTTTATAGATAGATTTTTAGTAACGGCAGAGGCATATTCCATTAAACCAATTTTAGTTTTAAATAAGATGGATTTATACGGTAAAAATGAGGAAATGCTGTTGGAAGAATTTGAATATATATATTCTCAAATTGGGTATAAAATTTTAAAAACATCCATTGTTTCTGGCCAAGGAATTCAAGAGTTAAAAGAATTGGTTTCTTCCGGAACCTCAATGTTCTCTGGTCATTCTGGCGTAGGCAAATCTAGTTTATTAAATTGCATAGAAAAAGATTTGGATTTAAGAACCGGAAAAATTTCTGATGTTCACTCAAAAGGAAAACATACAACAACATTTGCAGAAATGATTTTATTAAAATCTGGCGGAAAAGTTATTGATACTCCTGGGATAAAAGAGCTGGGAATAGTTGACCTTGAAAAACATGAGATCAGGGACTTTTTTCCTGAGATGCAGCAAATTTCTCATTTGTGTAAATTTAATAATTGTTTACACATCAATGAGCCAGGTTGTAAAATATTAAGTGCAGTAGAGGATGAAACGATATCAGGCAGTAGATATATGAGTTATTTGAGTATTTTTCAGAACGAATTAACCGAAGAAAAAGATTATACCAGCTAAAAAATCAGCGTAGTTTTTAAAATTTTTATTATTTTGTGCGATAGATTCATTGTTTTGAAAAATAGATTTTTAGCAATATTATTTTTTATTCTTGTATTTACTTCAGGGCCTTCTTTAGGTCAGCTGAAAGATGAGGGATTGTGTTATGTAAAAAATTATAGTTCTTCAGAATTACGTATGCAACCTCAAGCTTGGGCGATAGCTCAAGATTTAAGAGGAGTTATGTTCTTCGGAACTACATCAGGAATTTTAGAATTTGATGGTGCAAATTGGTGGGTATTTCATCAAACACCTATAATATCACTTTCCTTAGATTCTGCAGCAGGAATAATATATGCGGGAGGTATTGGAGATTTTGGATACATCTCTGCCGATAAAAAAGGAAGATCAATATATGTTTCGCTGTTAGATAAAGTTCCTGAGCAATACAGAGATTTTGGTAATATCTGGTACACGTATGTTACACCAAAAGGAGTTTTTTTTATTGGTAATGATAAAATATTTAGACTAAATAAAGGCAAAATTAGGGTTTGGACCTCTGAAAATCAAAGCTTTCATACTGCTTTTAAGATAGGAAATTCCATATACGTTAGAGACAAAATAAGAGGTTTACTTCAAATAAGAGAAGAAACCTTAGAACTTATAGAAGGTTCTCAATTATTGGGAGACGATAAAATTTATGGAATAGTTCCCATTAATGAAAATGAGTTTTTGTTGGCCTCAAGAAATAAAGGATTGTTAAAAATGATTTCAAACAATCAAGTAAAATCAAATGCAGAAAACAGAATTATAGGGCCAGTAAAATTTCAAAGAATAAATAATTCTGTTTCAGATTTTTTAACACAAAGTTCTATCTACAATATTAGTGAGTTAAAAAGTGGAGGTTTTGCAATTGGAACAATAAAAGACGGCATGGTATGTATTGATAAAAATTTAGAATCATATTCAATAATTGGCAAACCAGATGGATTACTAGATGTTCAAGTAAATAAAGTTTTTCAGGACAGGCAAGAAAACTTATGGCTTGCATTAAACAATTCTATTTCATTGGTAGATTTCAATTCACCTTATAGGTTTTATAACGAAAAAATTGGATTGGAAGGTAATTTAGAATCTTTAGAGAAGTTTGGTTCAAAACATTATTTTGCAGGCTCGCAAGGACTTTTTGTAAAAGAAGATAACAGTATTAACATCAAAAAAATTAGTCAAGCAGGCAATGAATGTTGGGCAATTAAAAAGATAATTCTTCCTGAAAAGAAGGACAGTCCTATTTTACTATTAGGCAATAGAAATGGTCTATTTGAAGTGGTTGGGGAAATTTGTAATAAAATATATGATGAGTCACCGGTTTATTTTATTCACCAGTCTTTTAAATATCCTAATGAATTATATTTAGGGTTAGGAGACGGTATGTATAGGATGGAGAATGTTTCAGGTAATTGGGAATCAAAGGGTTATATTGGAGATATTTCTTCCACAATAAGATCAATTGTTGAGGACAAAGAAGGTAATATTTGGGCAACTTCTCATATTTCAGAAAGTGTGTTTAAAATTAAAAGGTTTAATAGCATTTCCTTAGGAAAGCAAATTGTAAAATTCGAAATTGATGAATACAATGATGAGAATGGATGGGTATTTGGACAAAGTAATCCATTTTTATTAAATGATAAAATTCTAATCTATTCGCAAGAAGGAATTTTTGAACCCAAAAAAACAAAAAATGGCTTAGCATTTGTTAAATATACTGAGAATGGATTTGAAAGAATTGCTAAAAATGATTTCAAAGCTATGTGTTTGGATTCTTTAAATAAAATTTGGATTTCTGGTTCATCTAATGAAAGTGGATTAGAAAAAGTAGAATTGGGTGTAATTAAAATGTTAAAAGATGGAAAGTATACTTTTGAAGATTTGCCTTTTAAAAGAATTAGTGATGAATTTATTCCAAGCTCAATATTGGTTGATAACAATGGCAAAGTATGGTATGGACTTGTCTCTGGAGCAATTACTTACAACTCCAAAGTACAATCAAATACACCTTATTATCAATTCAATAGCTTTATTAGATATATTGTAAATGGGAGTGATACATTTTTTGGTGGTAGCTTTATAAAAAATGTTTTTTCCACCTATCAAAAAGAAAACGTATCAACTCTTTCATTAACTCAAACTGAGATCACCCAAAATATTTTTTCATACAAAAACAACAATTTAACCTTTCAATGTGGTTCTTCAAGTTACATTCTTTCCAATTACAATCAATATTCTTTTTTCTTAGAGGGGAATGATGAAGAATGGTCTGCTTGGTCTGCAAAATCTGAAAAAGTTTACACTAATTTATCCGAAGGGAATTATGTTTTTAAAGTAAAATGTAAAAATAATTTCCAAAAAGTGGGAACAATAGCAGAATTTAAATTTTCTATTTTGCCTCCCTGGTACAGAACATTTTGGGCTTATTTTATATACTTTATTTTAATTGTACTTTTTGTAGTTATGGTTGTTAGTCTTTACACCAAAGGGCTAAACAGAATTATACATACCCAAACGTTTGAACTTAAAAAACAGAATGCTCAAATTGAACACAAAAACAAGGAAATTACCGATAGTATCTATTATGCTAAAAGAATTCAAGAGGCAATAATGCCTTCTCAAGATTTTATTTTAAAAATGTTTGCAGATAGTTTTATTTTCTTTAAACCTAAAGATATTGTTAGTGGAGATTTTTACTGGGCGGGAGTAAAAGACGGTAAAAATGTTATTGCAGCAGTAGATTGTACCGGTCACGGTGTGCCTGGTGCATTTATGAGTTTGATGGGAAATGAAAACTTAAATGAAATAATTAACGACAAGGGGGTTACGCAGCCCAATTTAATTTTGGAACAATTGCGTAGCAATATTATTAGAGACTTAAAACAAAACGAAGAAGGCAGCAGTTCTAAAGACGGAATGGACGTTGGATTAATTTCTTATGAGCCCAACTCTTACATACTTAATTTTGCAGGTGCAAACAATCCTGTATACATAGTTAGGAGTAAATTAAATGAAAATATAGAAGGGATGGAAGTTTCTGAAGAAAATGCTTCTCACAAACTTTTTGAAATAAAAGGAAATAAGTTTCCTGTAGGTGTTTTTTTAGGAAAGGAGTTGCCTGCTTTTACAAACCATAAAATTAAAGTACTTCCCGGAGACAGTATTTATCTTTTTTCTGACGGTTTTCCTGATCAGTTTGGCGGTCCAAAAGGTAAAAAATTTAAATACAACCAACTAAAAAAAGTATTGCTCGATAATCAACACATTTCTGTTCGTTCAAATGCAAAAATATTGGAAGATATTTTAAAGCATTGGCAAGGAGATTTAGAACAAGTAGATGATATCTTAATAATTGGATTTAAGATTTCATGATAAAAAAAATTCTTAATTACGATACTTATCAGTTAATTTCGAAACTAAGTATTTTTAAAATTCATAATTTTATTCTTCTTGTTTTAAGTTACTTTTTCTCAAAAATAACTGGCAATATGGTTCATTGGGGTTTGCCAGTTAGTATTGCAATAGAACCTACTACTGCATGCAATCTTCGCTGCCCCGAATGCCCCAGCGGCCTCAGAAACTTCTCAAGGCCAACCGGTAATTTAAAAGCAAATTTTTTTAATTCCATTATTAGTCAAATTAGTAAGCATACATACTATCTAATTTTTTATTTTCAAGGAGAACCATACATTAATCCTTCATTTTTAGAAATGGTTAAAGAAGCAACATCAAAAGGAATATATACTGCAACATCTACAAATGGACACTTTCTCAATAAAGAAAATTCAATAAAAACAGTGGAGTCTGGCCTCAACAGATTAATAATTTCTATTGATGGAACAACGCAGGAAACATACAGCAGCTATAGAATTGAAGGCTCACTAGAAAAAGTAATTGAAGGCACAAAAAATATTGTTGCGGCAAAAAAACAGCTCAACTCAAAGTCTCCCTATCTAATTTTTCAATACCTGGTGGTTAAACCAAATGAACATCAAATTAACGATGCAAAAAAACTTGCAAAAGATTTGGGTGTGGATGAAATAAGGTTCAAAACTGCTCAGATTTATGACTTTGAAAAAGGAAGTGGTTTAATTCCAGACAATCCAAAGTACTCCCGTTATAAAAAAGATAATTTAGGTAAGTTTATCATCGACAATCCACTTTTAAACCATTGTTGGCGATTGTGGCATTCCCCAGTAATTACTTGGGATGGAAATGTGGTTCCATGTTGTTTCGATAAAGATGCTACCCACAGATTAGGTAATTTAAACGAACAAAGTTTTAAGGAAGTTTGGCGCAGCGACAGATACAATAAATTTAGAAGCTCAGTTTTACGGAGCAGAAAAGAAATTGATATTTGTGCAAACTGTTCAGAAGGCACTAAAGTTTGGGCGTAAGTTATGGCAAAGCACAATGACCTTGGCAAAGAAGGAGAGCAGGCTGCCTGCGAATTCCTTAAAAAATTAGGCTATCAAATTTTAGGAATAAATTTAATTTTTGGGAAAGCAGAGATAGATATATTAGCTTTGTACAATAATGTGCTAATTGTTGTGGAGGTAAAAACTAGAACATCTGCTGCTTTTGGAAATCCCGAAGAATTTGTTTCAGAAAAAAAACAACATCTTTTATTTTCTGCTGCAGAAGATTACCTAAACAAAGAGAATCTAAACTATGAAGTTCGGTTCGATATCATCTCAATAATCAGTAAAGAAAAAACCTTTAATATAAATCACATTCCAAACGCTTTTTTTCCTCACTAAAAATTATGGCAAAAAAAATATCCTCTTCCTTACCGTTCTTCGATAACGAAGAAGAAAAAAAACGTAAACGTAACAGAATTCCTGTAAAAACAGATGCAAACCGCAAACCTTCTAATTCTTCTATAGACAGAAAAAAATCTGATGATAACACTGGAAGAAGTTATGGAGGCGCTAAGGCCGCTTATACAAGGGTTGCTTCAAAAGAAAGAGAAGTAGAAAAATCAAACTTTTCTAGTGGAGAAAAACGAACTTACGATAAATCTAAAACCGGATTTGGTTCTAAACCTTCGTTCCAAAAATCTGGTGACAATCGCAGGTTTGATAAAACTGAAAAAAGAGATTTTGATAAATTAAAACCAAAATTCTCAAAAGAATCTAATTCTTCTAGGCCCTATGAAAGGAGGAATATGGAAAGACCAAAAGATGAAGGAGACGAAAGAAATAAAACCATTTATCCAAGAAAAAATTCGTATTCAAAACCTGATGAAGGACCAAGAACTAGAAAATCTTTTGGAGATAAATCCAAAACTTTAGACGACAATTCTAAACCTAAATTTTTTAGAGAGTCTGAATCAAAAGATTTTTCAAAAAGTAGTTACAGAGGTAAAAGTGCTTTTAGCAAAGCGCCAACAAAAAAATACGGTTCTTCGAACAAAGAATCCTACAGCGAGGAAGAAGAAGTTAAACGCTACAAAGGAATTGAAAGAAGAAAAGAATTTGTTAAAACAGGTTCAGATAAAAAAACGTCATACTCAAAAGAATCTTCAATTGATAAAAAAAGTGATGATGGATTAGAACGATTAAACAAGGTGATTTCCAATGCCGGAATATGTAGTAGAAGAGAGGCTGATAAACTCATTGAATCGGGAGTAATTACTGTTAATTCTAAAATTGTAACTGAGCTTGGTTTAAAAATAAAACCTACTGATATTATTCATTATGGTGGACAATTGTTGAGCAAAGAAAAAATGGTTTACTTGCTATTAAACAAACCAAAAGATTACATCACAACCATGGATGACCCGCAAAAGAGAAGAACAATTTTAGATTTAATTCACGGTGCTTGCAAAGAAAGAGTTTATCCCGTTGGCAGGTTAGATAGAAATACAACTGGTTTGTTGTTATTAACTAACGATGGTGAGTTGACGAAGAGATTAACTCATCCCAAATACGAGAAAGAAAAAATTTATCACGTGGAATTAGATAAACCATTTTCTAAAAAAGACATGGTTACAGTTCAGCAAGGAATAGAGTTAGAAGATGGTTTTGTAAAGGTAGATGAGATAAGTTATGTAGAAAACGCAAAGACCAAAAAGGAAGTAGGAGTAGTAATTCATTCTGGAAAAAATAGAATTGTAAGAAGAATTTTTGAATCTTTAGAATACAGAGTTGTAAAATTAGATAGGGTTGTTTTTTCAGGACTCACAAAAAAAGATTTACCACGGGGCAGATGGAGATTTTTGACAAATGCTGAAGTTTCTATGCTCTACGGATTGGATAAATAAGTTTTATTTATTCCATTGGTTTAAACTGTCTTTTGCAATTTTTGAATAAGAAGAGTTTTTTGAAATAAGTTCATTCAGTATTTTATTTGCTTCAATGGGCTTGTTTAAGTTTTTTAAGCAATTTGCTTTAAGCCAAAGCGCCTTATTGTAATATTCCGAATTGCTTTTGTTTTTAATTACTCTTTCTAATTGACCAATGGCTTTGTCATAACTTTTTTGTGTAATAAAATTTTCTGCTGCTTTAATTTTTAACAACTCACTTTCTCTTTCATTTATTCTGCTGTCTGTTTTTTGCATTCTTTTTTTGCTGGTGCTAACTACTTGAATTTCATTTAAAGTGGAATTAGTGTTATCTCTTTCCACTGCTGAAAAAGTGGAAGGTGAGGTATAGGTTGGGGCCGAAGGACTTGCACCACTTGCACTATTGTTAGAGAGAAAATTATCTGATGTGATCTTATTACTTTCGGTTAAAATGACCCCTTTTGATTTTATATTCTCCACAGAAGTTGATTTTGCATCATCTAAACTTTGTTCGAAATTAGCAGCGTTTTCTGTTGAAGCTAAATCCTCTACTGCAGCATTTTTTATATCTGGCAATGCCTCTTTTGGTAATTGTAAATTTTTTGTTGGTTGCGGTGGAGCATAACTTTCTTCCTCACGTTTTTCCGATTTTCTTAGTGCAATTTCGGTGATAGTTTTATTCGTTGCAATTTCGTTTGCCTCAGCTTGCTTATATTTTTCTTGTGCTACCTTCGATTCTACCTCACTAATAGTTTGCTCAACACTTTCAGCATTATTTTCGCTATTTATAGGAGACTTTGATGCTTCTGTTTTTAAAGAATTTGTTTCTTTTAATTTAACTTCATTGCTGGAAATTTCTATTTTTTCGGATTTGTTTAGGAATAAAAAGGAGAAGCCTAATACAATAAATAAGGAGGCGGCTGCAGAAAAGTATACCCACATATTAATTTTTTTGCCCCCTTCTGCTAGTATAAGTTTTGCTTTTTGAGATTCGAACAATTTATTCTTTTCAAGCATCAATAAGCCTTCAAGCGAATCATTACACATTTCGCAGAACGAACAATGTTGTTCTATTCTGTTTTTTTCAGAATTCGCTAAATTATCCTTAATGTAATTTTCAAATTCTAAATCTGTAATACACTCAGATATTTCTTTACTATTCTTCATTTTCCTGTTTCATTTTTATCAAAAGATTTCTTTTGCCATTTTGTATAAAACTCTTTACTTTGTTTAAATCATACTTAAGTAGAGTTGAAATTTCTTGGTAGGATTTTTTTTCTAAATAAAATAATTTCACACATACTTTTTGTTCATCGTTTAACAATTCTAAATTGGTTTCAAGCGAAACAAACATATTTTCTCTTTCATCATTTTCATAAGGATGAAAAGAAAGTCTGTTTTCCATAAAATCATCAATTTTTTTTGTGTCAGGCGTTTTCTTAAGTGCCATCAAGCAATAGTTCTTAGAATAAACATAAAGCCAACTGCGGTAATTTTCAATTTTAAACCGCTTTATGTCGGACATAAGCTTCTCAAAAATCTCCATGCACCAATCGCTTGCGGTGTCTTTTTCTTTGCAGTATTTAGCACAAATACCAAGCACAAAAACTTTGTTCAACTCAAAGAACTTTCCAAAGGAAACAGTGTCTCCTTTTTTATAATTTTCTATAAGTATTTCAAACTCTTCTTGCACCTTAATAAACTAATTACGCTGCTTTAAATACATCACATTATAAATTAACTTTTTGACAATCATATTTTTACATTCTTTTTTGTAAAATATTATCTTCTTCGTTATGGAAAATACCTCAACAATTTATCCTATAAACATAAATAAAATATAACATTATGAAAACACAAATTTTTTCAATTTTTATTTTTCTGGTTTTTACAAAAAACCTTAGTGCCGAAACAAAAATAATTAAAGCCAGCCTAGACAAAGCTACCGTTTTTTTAAGTGGTGCACAATTAAGCTACAACCAACAAATTAATTTTTCGAAAGGAGTTACTGATTATGTCTTTGAAGGGGTATCACCATTTTTGAATCAAAATTCAATTTTTTCTGCGGCAAAAGGTGATTTTTTTATTTTAGATACTAAGTATAACATTAGTTATCCCAAAGAAATACCTGCAAATAAAATTACACCAAAATATTCAAGTCAAATAAAAAATCTAGAAGACTCTTTATCTATTATTTTGTTTGACCTTGAAGAGATAAACGATAAAAAGAATGTTTTGTTGAGCGAAAAAACTATGCTTGCCAATAATCGAATGATGAAAGGAGAATACAAAAAAGATTCATTGGCAATTTTAAAAGATGGCATAGATTATTTAAGAAACAGGATGAACAATATTAACTTGGAATTGCTAAAATTGAAAAAGAACGAATTCAAAGTAAACAAGAGGAAAGATTTTTTAGAACAAAAACTGGCTGAATACAATTCACTGGAAAGCCTTGTAAATGTTGGTGCAACCACAAATAATCTTCAACCAATTTATCAAGTAATTATTACTATAAGTGCAGAAAATGCAGGAATAGGAAACTTAGGGTTTTCATATTTTGTAGCTCAAGCAGGTTGGTCATCGGCATACGAAGTAAGAGTGAATGGAAACGAAAACAAACTTGAATTTTTTCAGTTGGCCAAAATTTTTCAAAATACAGGATTAAATTGGCAAAATGTGAATCTTATTGTTTCTACAGGGAATCCCGGTATTTCCAATGTTAAGCCAAATTTAACAGCAATGATTTTGGGTTTTAGACCAATTAATAAAAACATTGAAATTTTATCAAAAACAAGAACAGAAGATTTATTGTCCTCGGTTGCAACTGGATCAACTTTTTTAAATGAAGTAGACGATGAAACTAAAACTATTTACTTGAGCGATTATAATACACAAACCAATCAAATGACTAGAGTTGATTATAACATTCCTATCAAATACAACATAGAGTCAAACAATCAAATTCACACAGTAAATATTAAAAAAAATAACCTAAATACAGATTTTAAATATGTAACCATTCCAAAATTAGACAGTGATGCTTTCCTTACTGCCTCTATTGCAAATTGGGATGATTTGAATTTACTTCCTGGTGAAGCTAAAATATTTTTTGATGGTTCTTTTGTTGGCAATACAACTATTTCAAACATCAACACAAATGATACGTTTAGCATTGACTTAGGAAGAGACAGAACTATTATCTGCGAAAGAAAGAAGCTGCCAAGTACCACAAAAGAAAAAATATTGTTAGATGCAAAGATTATTGAAACTGCTGTTGAATTTTCGATTAGAAACACAAAAAATACAGCAGTAAATTATTCTTTAGTGGATCAAATTCCAAAATCAAATGACAAGGACATAGAAGTTAAACTTATTCAATCGTCAAACGGAAAATTAAACGAGAGCAATGGGCTTGTTACTTGGAATCTTAAATTAAATCCTAAAGAAACAAAAACTATTAAGTTAGTTTATCAAATAAAAATTCCCATTAATAAGGTAATTAGCGCTATCTAAATAAATTCTAAAAAGAGAGGTAAGTAAATTTTACCTCTCTTTTTGTTTTTAGTGTTTTGCAATTACAGAACAACTAGGCTATTTTTGTGTTTATCAAAAAAAATACAGATGAACCCTGATTACATCAATCCAATAAATATTGATAAAGTAGCTGAAAACCCTGGTTTGATGGAATTTCCTCATCATGTGGGAAGTGCAATGATAAAGCCCGAAGACAGAGGGAAAATTAAATCAAAAGCACTTACTTCCATGCAAGAGCAAACAAACTTGCAGCTAAAAAATTTGTACGATCAAATGAAGCTCATTGCGGACCAAGCAAATAACATAAAAAAGAGAATTGAGGTTTCTGAAATGATTTATGACGCACAATATAAGTTTGAGCCCTTGGTTGGGCACATCTACTATTTGTATAAAAACAACAAAGGAGATAATATTTTGAGCATGCTTAGTCCCCAAGACTGGGGCAACAGCCTTCCTTATTCCGAAACATTGGCAAAAGTTAAAATGCTTGGAGATTACACTTGGGAAGTATTAGATTTGTAAATGAATCAATTGTTACCATATTTCCCATTAGGCATTGTGGTTTTTCCCGGAGAAACTGCAAACCTCCATATTTTTGAACCTCGATATAAACAACTCATAAACGATTGTCAAAACGATTTGTCTTCATTTGGTATTCCATTTGTGCACGGTGCAAAATTTTCTGATTTAGGAATTGAAGTTATTGTTACAAAAGTAATTTCAACTGCAAACAATGGAGAAATGGATATAGAAATTAAAGGTAACAGAGTTTTTAAAATTATTGATTACAGAAATCCATTGCCCGAAAAATTATACAGCGGCGGAACTGTGGAATTCGTTAATTTTCCGGGAGACAAAAAAGATGTTGAGACCAACAGAATTTTTGTCAAATTCCTCAAAAGTTTTTTAGAAGACGAAGAAGAAAATTTTCAAGATTCACATTTACTATCTTACAGTCAAATAGCAGAGAATGTAATTCAAAGCCAAGAAGAAAAATATAAGTTTTTATGCATTAGTTCTTCAGTGCAAATGAAAAGTTTTTTAATAAACTACATGAACATTGCCACCGAAATTAGTAAAAAAGAAAAGGAATTAGAAAATAGATTTTTCTTAAATTAATAAAGATGAGGTTGCTTATACAGCGTGTGAATCATGCTTCTGTTAGCGTGGACAATTCGGTGTATTCTTCTATAAAAAATGGCCTTCTTGTTTTATGTGGCATAGAAGAATTTGATGATACAGATGATATAGCTTGGCTGGTTCAAAAACTAATTAACCTAAGAATTTTTCCGGATGAAAATGGAATGATGAATCTCTCTATTAAAGATTTAAATTATGAAATTCTGTTTGTGAGCCAGTTTACATTGCATGCATCAACAAAAAAAGGGAATAGGCCGTCTTTCATAAAAGCAGCAAAACCAGAAAAAGCCAAAGAGCTTTACAATAATTTTGTTGAAGCATTAAAATCTCAAATTGGAGTAAATTTAAAGTGTGGAATTTTTGCAGCCGATATGAAAATCAATTTAGAAAATGATGGTCCTGTTACAATTTTTATTGATTCAAAAAGTAGAGA
>JBAXQC010000038.1:0-26963 GCA_037131955.1 Bacteroidota bacterium | reverse complement strand
TTATCTGCTATTTTTTAATTTTTCTTCTTGAGGTCACTGTTCGCCGCGGCGAACGAACCCAGTAGTTCCCGCATTTATAAAAGCCGCAAACATATTGCGGCTTTTTTTATTTTCTTGTTACCTTATCTGCTATTTTTTAATTTTTCTTCTTGAGGTCACTGTTCGCCGCGGCGAACGTACCCGATAGTTCCCACATTTATAAAAGCCGCAAATTTCTTGTAGTTTTAATAAATGAATATTTAAAATTTAATTGAAAAGTAGTATGTAAGACAGATGTAATCTATGATATTTACAAAATATAGAATTTGGAATTAAAAAATTAATCGATTTTAGGATTATGCCCCTTTTCTTTTAACTTCAACCATTTCGTAACCTTCAATAACATCATTTTCTTCGATATCATTAAATTTTTCAATGCTTATACCGCATTCGTAGCCAGTTGCAACTTCTTTGGCGTCGTCTTTAAACCTTTTTAGCGTATCTATATGACCGGTATGGATTACAATACCGTTTCTGATAATTCTAACTTTTGAGTTTCTTGTAATTTTTCCATCTGTTACCATACATCCTGCAATGGTCCCTCCTTTTGAGATTTTAAACACTTGACGAACCTGAACGTTACAAGTAATTTTTTCTTCGTATTCTGGAGCCAACATGCCTTCCATTGCTGCCTTAATTTCATTTATGGCATCGTAGATAATACTGTATAGCCTTATTTCTATTTGCTCTTGTTCTGCAATTTTTCTAGCGTTTAGTGATGGTCTAACTTGGAATCCAACAATTATAGCATTAGAGGCAGATGCCAATAATACATCTGACTCAGTTACCTGACCCACAGATTTATGAATAACATTTACTTGAACTTGCTCTGTAGAAAGTTTTAATAATGCATCAGTTAATGCTTCTATTGAACCGTCAACATCACCTTTTACAATAATGTTTAACTCCTTAAAGTCGCCAATTGCGAGCCTTCTTCCAATTTCATCTAATGTGATATGTTTTTGAGAACGATAACCTTGCTCACGCAACAATTGCATTCGTTTTGTTGCGATTTCACGGGCCTCTCTTTCGTCGCTCATTACTTTAAACTTATCTCCTGCAGTTGGTGCACCACTTAGTCCCAACATTAGTGCAGGAGTAGATGGGCCCGCTTTTTTAATGGTTGCATTTCTTTCGTTTGTTAATGCTTTTACTCTTCCACTATAAGATCCCGCCAAAACAATATCTCCTACTTTTAATGTTCCTGATTGTACTAAAATGGTGGAAATATATCCTCTTCCCTTATCTAGTGAAGATTCAATTACAGTTCCAATTGCATTTTTGTTAGGATTGGCTTTTAATTCAAGTAAGTCTGCCTCCAGCAACACTTTTTCCAGTAAAGTATCAATGTTTGTACCTTTTTTTGCAGAAATTTCTTGGCATTGGTATTTTCCACCCCATTCCTCTACCAAAATATTCATGGCAGAAAGTTCCTCTCTTATTTTATCAGGATTTGCACCCGGTTTATCAATTTTATTAATTGCAAAAACAATAGGCACGCTTGCAGCCTGAGCATGATTAATGGCTTCCTTTGTTTGAGGCATTACATTGTCGTCTGCGGCAACCACTACAATAACAATATCAGTTACCTGTGCACCACGTGCTCTCATTGCAGTAAAGGCTTCGTGACCTGGCGTATCTAAAAAAGCTATTTTTCTACCACCATCAAGTTCCACTGCATAAGCACCAATATGTTGGGTAATTCCACCAGCTTCACCGGCAATTACATTTGCTTTTCTTATATAATCCAATAAAGATGTTTTACCGTGGTCTACGTGACCCATAACCGTAACAATTGGTGGACGTGTAATTAAGTCTTCTTCCTTATCTGCTTCATCTTTTGAGTCAACAGTATCTTCTGCACTTACAAATTCTACTTTATATCCAAATTCTTCGGCAACAACAACTATAGTTTCTGCACTTAATCTTTGATTGATAGAAACGAACATTCCCAAACTCATACAAGTAGAAATTACTTCATTTACAGGAACATTCATCATTCTAGACAGCTCACTTGCAGATACAAATTCTGTAACCTTTAATGTTGATTTGTCCGCCTCTTCTTGGTCGGCTGCTTCCTGGCGTTTTTCGCTGAATGTATCTCTTTTTTGACGACGAAGTTTAGATGTTTTTGATTTTCCGGCACCACTTAATCTAGCAAGAGTTTCTTTTATTTGAGCCTGAATTTCTTCAGCGGTTAATTCAGCCTTTTCAACTTTCTCGGGAGGTTTATTTCCTTTGTAGTTTTTATTTCTAAAGTCATTTGGCCTGCTTGGAGCTGCACCACCTGCCTGGTTAGGAGCTGTTGCTCCTGCTTGTCCTGGAGGACGGCTTCCTGGTGTGAATTCGCCTTTTGTATTAAAAAATTCTTTGTTTACGGTTTTCTTTATTCTTTTGCGTTTTTTCTTAGCTAAATCAGCATTAGAATTTGATGAGCCAGCAGGTATTTTTTTCTTTTCCTCTTTTACAGGGAGTTCCATTTTGCCCAACAATTTAACACCGCCAAGCTTTTCGTATTTTGTAACGTGTATGTTATCCTCTTCTATAACCTCGTCGGGTTTAACTGGTGTTTCTGTTGTATCGGGCAGCACAGGCACACTTTCTTCTTTTATTTGTTCTTTTTCAGCAATTGCTTCGTTTTCGGCTTTCCCTTTACTTTTAATTGTTGGGTCTGCTTTTTTGGATACTTTTAACTTAGATTTTTTTGCTTCGGCTATTTCTTCTTTTGTCTCTTTCTTTTTCTTATCGGGTTTGGTTTTAGAGTTTAAAGTAGATAAATCTATTTTACCTTTTACCTTAACAGAAATTTCTTCGTCAGATTTGGCTATAATAACATTTTCTTCGCCTTCTTTTACTTCTATTTTTTTAGCAGTAGATTTTATTTCAAACTCTTTGGGCTCGTCTATTACAGGATTGGTTGAGGCTGTTGGCCCTGAGGCAACCTCTTCTGTAGTTTGAGTTGGCAATGCGGCAGCTACAACCTTTACTTCTTGTTTTGAAGCTTCAATTGCCAAATCTTTTTTAGCCTCTTTTGCTTTTAAAAGTTGTTCTGATTCTTCTTTTGCTTTTTTGTCAGATTGAAATTCTTTTAGCAAATGACCGTACTCCTCGTCCCCTATTTTTCCATTGGGATTGGATTCTATTTTAAACCCTTTCTTGCCCAAAAATTCTACAATGGAACCAATGGAAATATTGAGCTCTTTTGCAACTTTACTTAATCTTTTTACTGAGGTTTCTGACATCTTAAATTTTAACGGTGCAAATATAGGTTTTTACAGGCTCTTTTTTTTACTAAATAGATTATTTATTCAAATTCAGCTCTTAAAATAGATTTGATTTCGTTGATGGTTTCCTCTTCTAAGTCTGTTCTTCTTACCAACTCATCAGTGGTAATTTCAAGAACACTTTTTGCGGTGTCGCAACCAATTTCTTTTAACTCATCAATCATCCAACTTTCAATTTCATCACTAAATTCCTCTAAATCCACATCTTCATTGTCTGTTTCGTTATCGCGATAAACATCAATATCATACCCTGTTAATCTGCTTGCCAATTTGATGTTGTATCCATTTTTTCCAATGGCTAAAGAAACCTGATCGGGTTTTAAATAAACCTCTGCTCTTTTTTCGTCTTCGTCTAGTTTAATTGATGTGATTTTTGCCGGACTCAGCGCTCTTGAAATATAGAGTTGCATGTTATTTGTATAATTTATAACATCTATGTTTTCATTTTTTAATTCTCGAACAATTCCATGAATTCTCGAACCTTTCATTCCAACACAAGCTCCAACTGGATCAATTCTATCGTCGTAAGATTCTACGGCTACTTTTGATCTTTCGCCTGGTTCTCTCACAATTTTTTTAATGGTAATTAATCCATCAAATACTTCTGGAACCTCTTGTTCAAACAACCTTTCTAGGAACATAGGAGAAGTGCGAGATACAATAATGATTGGAGAAGAGTTTTTCATTTCTACTCTTAAAACAACCCCTCTAACTGTATCACCTTTTTTGAAAAAATCAGAAGGTATTTGTTCCGTTTTTGGAAGAATTAGTTCATTGCCTTCGTCGTCTCTTAGTAAAATTTCCTTTTTCCAGGTTTGATAAACTTCACCTGTAACAATATCTCCGGTTCTATCTTTGTATTTTTTAAATATTCCGTCTTTCTCAAAATCATTTATTTTGGCTTGTAGGTTTTGACGGATTGATAAAACAGCTCTTCTTCCAAATTCTTCGAGGTTTACAGGCTCTGTAATTTCTTCACCAATTTCAAAGTCCGGTTCAATTTTGTGGGCGTCGCTCAAAGATATGTGACGGTTTTCGTCGTAGTCAAAGCTATCGTCAGCAAATTCATCGTCTACTATTTCTCTGTTTCTGAAAATTTCCAAATCTCCTTTGTCTGGATTGATGATAATATCAAAATTTTCGTCGGTACCGTATTTTTTAATTAACAACGATCTAAAAACATCCTCCATGATACTCATCATTGTAGGTCTGTCAATGTTTTTAAATTCTTTGAACTCCGAAAAGGATTCAACTAGATTTATTTTGTTCATTTTATTTGAATGAAATGGTTATTTTAGACTCTTTTATTTTGTTAAAACTTATTTGAACTTCTTCTTTAACTTTTTTTGTTTTTACTTTTTTAATGACCTCTAACGTTACACTGTGTTCGTTGCTGGCACAAATTTTACCTTTTAGTTCTGTTCCATCAATTAATACCACTTTTAAGTCTCTTCCAATATTCTTTAGATATTGCCTTGGAAATTTTAGGGGAGTATCTATACCAGCAGAAGCAACCTCTAAAGAGAAGTCCTCTATTTCTCTGTCTAAATTGTGTTCTATTTGCCTGCTCAAATCTACACAATCAGCAATAAGCACTCCATTATCTCCGTCTATTTTAATGTTGATTTGATTTCCCACTCCTATTTTCAAATCAACTAAAAAGACGTCAGGCCTTTCTGAGAAAAAGACATCTGCTAACTGAATTATTTTATCCTTGTTTATCAAATCTTGTTTAATAAAAAAGGGGACGTTTGTCCCCTAAATTCCTTTCTTTTTTAATAATCGACGCAAAAGTAGATTTTTTTTTTTAATTCGCAAAATATGAGCTCAATATTCTTTGAAGTTTTAAAAATAATTGATGATAAAGTAATTTTTTAAAAAAAAATTTGCTTTATAAAGAACAAAATGCTTACTTTTGAATTTAAACCTATAAAAATTAACGACCAAAACAATTTTTATGAAAATCTTTATGAAAACAAATATATATTTAAAATCGTTTTTTTTCCTCGTTTTCTTTGCGTTTCTTAATGTTATTAGTTTAGATAAAGCTTCTTGCCTTATTGGTAATGTAAATGCTCAAGATCAAGTATCTAATGCAGATACTTCAGCTTTAAACTCTGCCCAGAAATCAGTTTTTACTGAATTAAAAAAGGCAGCTGGTGAAGACAAAAACACCAAGCAATCATTGTTAATGATTGCATTGGTTATTGGTGTGGTATTATTAGCAATGTGGCTGGCATTTAGGGGTGGTAAAGATACAAAGCCTCAAGCATTCACCAGAACTCCAAAAAAACAAATTTAAATTTATAGCCAATTATTTTCCAGTGCATCCAAGGCATGGTAGGTAATTATTATGTTTGCTCCGGCCCTAGCAAAAGCAGTAAGGTTTTCTCTCACTATTTTTCCTTCGTCAATCCAACCTTTTAATGCGGCTGCCTTAACCATTGAATACTCTCCAGAAACGTTATAACAAGCAATGGGTAAATTGGTGTTTAATTTTAATTGCTTAATTATATCTAAATACGCTAAGGCGGGTTTTACCATTAATATATCGGCACCTTCGTTCTCGTCTAGGATTGCCTCTTGCATTGCCTCCAATGAATTTCTATAATCCATTTGGTAAGCCTTTCTATCTCCGGCTTGTGGCGAAGAATCTGCTGCTTCTCTAAAGGGTCCATAATAAGCTGATGCATATTTTATGGAATAAGACATCACACCTGTTTCTGTAAAACCATTTGAATCCATCAAATTTCTGATAGCCCCTACCCTGCCATCCATCATATCCGAAGGTGCAACCATATCCACTCCTGCTCTTGCATGTGAAAGTGCCATTTTAGTTAAAATATCTACGGATTCATCGTTTTTTACATACCCATTTTCTAGTACTCCACAATGTCCGTGAATTGTGTAGGCACATAAACATACATCAGAAATTAAGAAAATATCGTCTTTAAATTCTTTTTTTAATTCAGAAATTGCTGTTGAAACTATCGAATTTTGTTGATGGCTAGATATGGCATTTTCAGATTTTTCTTCTCCAACTCCAAAAATCAGAAGTTTATTTACCCCTAATTTCAAAGACTTTTCAGTATGTTTAATCAATTCGTCTACCGAGTAATTAAAAATACCTGGCATGGAGGAAATTTCTTTTATTATATTTTTACCTGGCATTGCAAAAACTGGATATACCAGCATGTCTTTGTGCAAGCGGATCTCTGCCACCATTTCGCGAATTATTGGATTTTTTCTATTTCTGCGTGGTCTATTAGTTATATCCATTGGTACAAATTGAATAAATTTTTTCGAGAAGTGCTATTGGTGTATTTTTATGACAAACAAAATAGTTTGTAATTCCGCTGTTTTCCATTTCTTTTGCAGTTGTTTTGCCAAATGCTATAAGTTTTTGGTGCGGCAAAAAACCATGTTGATTTATATAGCTTTTGAAGTTTGATGGACTTGTGAAAACCACAATTTCATTTTCTATTTTTTCTACGTCTAGCAATGCTGTAGTTTCATACAATGCAAATTTCCCTATTTTAACTGAATCAGAAAATGAATTAAAAACGGTATCTTTTGTTTTGTTCGAAACCGGAAACAATACAGATAAAGGATGGTGCTCTTGTTCAAATAGTTTTGCAACTTGTTCGGGGCTTTTGTCATTGCCCGAAAAATCGCACACTCCAAACACCTCCACTGCTTTTAGTGCTGTTGCTGCGCCAATTGCAGCTATTTTTGAACTCGGTTTTCCATAAACTTCATTGTATATTTGAACTGCTTTTTTACTACTAAAAAAAATCCAATCTGTTTTTTCTATTTCAATTTTTTTATTAGGAACAATATTTATTAGGGAAGAAAATTTAAACGTAAAACCATTGTCCTGCAAAGAATTTTGAACTGCAATTAAATTGTTGTTAGAAGTTGAAACAAAAACACTTTTGGGCATAAACGATTTTATATTCTCAACAATACTATCCACCAAATTTGTATCTACCTTAGACTCATAATAAAACCTCATTGGTGATTTGTTCCATGAGTTTGCCTTAGAAATTTTTACCTGAACTAAATCATTAGTTTTTATTGCCATTGCACCAAGTGGCAATTGGCATCCTCCATCAAACCTATTTAATATTCCTCGTTCAATAGCAATTAAATCTTGTACTTCTATGTTGTTTATTTTAGATAGCAGCTGAATTAGTTGAACATCATTTTCTCTGGTTTGAATAGCAAGTACGCCTTGAGCAGGAGCAGGAACAAGCTCGTCTACTGTTAATGGTCTGGAAAATAAATCGGACGTATTGAGTTGAAGTCTTTTAACCCCTGCTATTGCCAAAACAACAGCATCATAATTATTTGTTCTTACTTTATTTAACCTGGTTGGAACGTTTCCGCGAATATCTTTGATTACTAGATTGCTTTGCAGCATTTTAATTTGAGACTTTCTTCTGGCACTTGAGGTTGCAATTACAGAACCTTTTTTTATTCCAAGGGGCTCAGACAAATCTACTTTTAGTGGATGAATAAAAATACAATCTATGGCTTGTTCTCTTTCAGAAACAGCAGCAATGGTAAGCCCCGTTGTATTTTCTGTGGGCAAATCTTTGTGCGAATGTATGGCTAAATCTATTTCATTTTTGAGTAAGGCATCTTCAATTTCCTTGGTAAAAAAACCTTTTCCTTCGAGTTTATCAAAGTTTAAGTTTTGAATAATGTCACCTTGTGTTTTTATGATTTTAATTTCGGTTTCGCAGCCCAATTTTTGCAATTGACTTTGTACATAATTTGCTTGCCAAAGTGCAAGGTCGCTGCCTCTAGAACCTATAATTAATTTTTTTGTGTTCAAACTTTTTCGAGTAAAATTTCTTTGGCCTTTTTAATGGGTAAAGAAATATATTTTTTCTCTACATATTCCATAATCTTCTCAACTACATCTCTAGATTCTGAATCTAGTTTTGCAAGGTCTTTTGCAAAAACAAGTGACAATGCATTTTCTTTAATTTCTTTTACTAGCCTTGGAATTTCTTGCATTGCAATTTCAACTTCTCTAATTTTAAAAATCTCTTTACTTTGGGCAAGGCATTCTTCAATTATTTTTTCGCACTTGCTAATTTCATTTTGGCGGTACAAAAGATTTTCTTCTGATTTTTGTTTAAGTTGATTAAAATGTATGTATTCAAAAAGATTAGCATTGATCAATGAATCTTCAATGTCGTTGGGCAAAGAAAGGTCCACAACAATTTTAGTGGAATTCTCGTTCTTGTTTAGAGCAGAATAAATTTCCGAAGTAATAACCGGAGAATCAGAATTTGTGCAAGTAATTAATACATCAAACCCGTGTGTCCAGCTTTTTAGGTTTTCTAATGGATGAGGCGAGTAAGAAAATTCTGTGGCCAGCGCTTCTGCTTTTTCTAAAGTTCTGTTGAAAATGCTTACGTTTTTAAAATTATTTTTACTTAAAAACCTGAGCATATTTGTATTTGTTACTCCGGCACCTACCATTACAATTCGTGAATCTATAGATGGCTTTTTTTCTATTAAACTCTGAAAGGCCAATGAAACAACGGATACTTGTTTTGTTGATATATTTGTTTCGGAAAATATTCTTTTGGCAGTTTCTATAGTTTGTTTTATCGCTAAACGTATAGAATCTCCTGTTACACCAATAAAATTGCATTTTTCGTAAGACTCTCTAACTTGGGTAATAATTTCTCTTTCGCCAACCACCATTGAATCTAAAGAGGAAGCGAGCCTAAATAAATGTTCAACTGCAATTTTGCCAGAAAATAATTCGGCTTTTGAGGCAATTGCACCAATGGTTTCTTTTGATAAGTTTGGTTTATAAAAATTTAATAATTTAAACGGACAAGGTTGCTGATTGCTCACCACTAAAAACTCTACTCTGTTACAAGTAGAAATCATCATTAGTTCATCGGCGTTTAAGTTCTCTTTTAGAGCTGGCAACAAATATTCCCACTGATCTTGAGGTGTATTTAATTGTCCTATTAATTGAAAATCTAATGTTTTAAAAGTATATGCTACAACGTGGAACTTTTTCAATTTACTTTGTTTAGTACAAATGTCTTTGATGTGTTACAACAATTGTCATTTATTTGTCAATTAACTTGTAAAATAAGTTATTTTGAACGATTTTAAATAGAAGTTTTAACTAATGATTTTTTTATGGGCTGAATTGTTCTATTAAAAATTGAATTCGGCAATATAGAAAAGAGTGCTTTGAACAAAAGAATGATTAAAATACGTTGAGTTTTTATTTTTTAGGGGAAAAGACAAAAAACTATTCTTTCCAAATAAAACTTCCTTTTTTATCAATGTAACCCGTTTGACCGCTTTTCATGCTGCCCTTTTTTATGTAGGCCAGTCCATTTTCAAACTCTACAGGAAACTCAAATTGATAATCAATTGTAATTTTACCAGTTTTATCAATAAATCCCCATTTAGATTTATCATCTAGTTTAACACACGACATTCCATCTTTAAAATAGAACGCTCCAAAAAACTTTGGGGTAATTACCACTTTACCCATTTTGTCAATAAAACCAAATTTTCCACTTTTAAAATCACCTACTCTAATCAAAGCTAAACCATCAGAAAAAAAGAAAGCCCTGTCAAACTCCGCCTCAATAACCATTGTTCCTGTTTTATCAATAAAACCCCATTTTCCGGTAGCTTCGGAGCCAATTCTTACATTTGCTTTACCTTCCCTAAAATCAAAGCAATCGTCGTATTGTTGTTTAATAACAATTTCGCCTGCTTTGTTTATGAAGCCCCATTTAGCAGTTTTTATATTGCCCATTTTTATTCTGGCTAAACCTTCTGAAAAATCATAAGCAAACTCAAATTTAGGTTCAATACTAATTTTCCCTGTTTTATCAATGTAACCAAGCTTTGGGCCAATTTGTACTCTTGCTAATCCTTCAGAAAATTTATACGCAAAATCACATTTTACATTAAACACTTTTTTACCAGATTTATCAATAAACATCCAATCGTTTCCTTTTCTTACGGGAGCTAAGCCTTCTGCAAATCCATATCCGTCATCAAAGGTTGGCTCAATTGCAACTTTGCCTTGTTCGTTAATAAATCCTACCTTTCCATTTTTCTTTACCAAGCCCATTCCTTCAGAAAATTTTTCGGCAAAATTAAAACTTGGATCCACCACAACTTTTCCGCTTTGATTGATAAATCCATATTTACCCTTAGATTGAAAAGGGAAAAGGTCAGATGCAAATACACTTAATGCAGAAACAGTGAAAAAAGTTAGACAATATAAAAGTTTTTTCATAGTTGAAATTGAGATTAAAAAAAACAATATTCCAAAAATTAATCTTATTAAGCAAACAAAACTCTATCCTTTTATAATTTATAAACAAAAACACGTTCAATTTTTTTAGTTTTGTATAATCAAATACTTGTTTAATTTAGCGGAGTTATTTAATATGTTAGAATTTACTGCACAAAACATTGCCGATTTAATTGGTGGAAAAGTTGAAGGAAATAGTGAAGAAAAAGTAAGTACTTTATCAAAAATAGAGGAAGGTAGAGTTGGCTCGCTTTGTTTTTTATCTAACCCTGCCTATGCACAGCACATATACACCACATTAGCTTCGGTAGTTATTGTGAACAACGATTTTGTGCCAGAAAACAAAATTGCTGCCACCTTAATAAGGGTTGAAAATGCTTACCATGCTTTTGCAAAATTGTTGGAAGTTTACAATCAAATAAAGAATAACAAAACAGGAATAGAACAACCAAGTTTTATTTCAGCTACTGCAAAAATTGGCCACAATGTTTACATTGGTGCATTTGCATATATTGGCGATAATGCAATTATTGGCGATAATACCAAAGTTTTTCCTCAATCCTTTATCGGCGACAATGCTGTGATTGGAACTAATTGCACACTTTTTTCAGGAGTAAAAATTTATAGCGATTGCAAAGTAGGCAACCATGTTACTTTGCATTCGGGTGTAATAATTGGTGGCGACGGCTTTGGTTTTGCACCAAACAGTGAAGGAAATTACAATAAAGTGCCTCAAATAGGAAACGTAGTTATTGAAGACCATGTAGAAGTAGGTGCAAGCACTACCATAGACAGGGCAACATTGGGTTCTACCATAATAAGAAAGGGCGTTAAACTTGACAATTTAATTCAAGTTGCACACAATGTGGAAATAGGCGAAAATACAGTTATAGCTGCACAATCGGGAATTGCAGGTTCTACAAAAATTGGAGCAAACTGCATGATTGGTGGACAAGTAGGAATAGTAGGACATTTAACCATTGCCAATGGTGTTAAAATTGCAGCACAAAGCGGAATTGGAAACAGCATAACCAAAGAAGGAGAAATTTTTCAGGGCTCTCCTGCATTTTCTATTGGCGAATACAAAAGAAGTTATATTCTTTTTAGAAAATTCCCAGAAATAAATCAAAAGATAAACGAATTAGAAAAACTAATTGCAGAACAATCTGCGAAAGAATAAATATCAAGCTTCATTAATGACAGAAAAACAAAGAACTTTAAAATCGCAAGTTACAATTTCAGGCGTAGGCTTACATACAGGAGCAACTGCCAACTTAACCCTGTGTCCAGCCCAAGAAAATTTTGGATATAAATTTCAAAGAATAGATATAGAGGAACAACCAATTATTGAAGCAGACTGTGATTTGGTAGTAGATACCGCAAGAGGAACAACTTTAGGTAAAAACAATGTTAAAGTATATACCATAGAACATGTTTTGGCAGCATTGGTGGGTATGCAGGTTGACAATTGTTTAATTAAAATTGATGCCCAAGAAGTGCCAATTCTTGATGGAAGTTCTAAACCTTATATTGATGCGATAATATCTGTGGGTTTTGAAGAGCAAAAAGCAGAAAGAGACTATTTTGTGCTTACAGAAAATCTAACATTTGAAGACCCTATAAAAAAAGCGGAAATGCTTGCGGTTCCCTCTGAGGATTATAGGATTACAGTAATGGTTGATTATAATTCGCCCTTGTTAGGAACGCAACATGCTTCGATGTATCATATTGGAGAATTTAAAGAAGACATTTCTTCGTGTAGAACATTTTGTTTTGTGCATGAATTAGAATTTCTAGTTAAAAATAATTTAATTAAAGGTGGTGATTTAAGCAATGCCATTGTTATTTGCGATAGAGACATTTCTCAAGAGAAATTAGACGAATTGGCTTTGATGTTGAATAAGCCTGCAGTAAAAATTGTAGGCAAAGGCTATTTGAATAATGTTCAATTGCAATACCAAAATGAACCTGCGAGGCATAAACTTTTAGACATTGTTGGAGATTTGGCACTTGCCGGAAAACCAATAAAAGGGCATATTTTAGCAGCTCGCCCGGGGCATTCTTCCAACGTGGAATTTGCAAAAATTATTAAGCAAAAAATTCAGGAAGTAAAAAAGAAAAAGAACGAATTGCCGCAATTTGATTTGAATGCAGAACCCTTGATGAACGTAACAGACATCATGAAACTTCTGCCACACAGACCTCCATTTTTGTTAATAGATAAAATTTTAGAGCTTACAGAAACTAGAGTGGTTGGCTTAAAAAACGTTACAATGAACGAATCGTTTTTTGTTGGTCATTTTCCGGATAACCCTGTTATGCCTGGAGTTTTGCAAGTAGAGGCAATGGCACAAACGGGTGGTGTTTTGGTATTAAAAACTGTTCCCGACCCTGAAAATTACCTTACTTATTTTATGAAAATAGAGCAGGTAAAATTTAAAAACAAAGTATTGCCTGGCGATACAATAATTTTTGCTTTAGAGCTAGTAAGTCCTATCCGCAGGGGCTTGTGCCACATGAAAGGCCAAGCAATAGTAGGTAACAAAGTAGTGATGGAAGCAGAAATGTTGGCACAAATAGTAAAAGTTAAATAAAGAGTTTACAATAAAACAGCACATTAATAGTTAAAATACACAATGATAAGTCCACTAGCATCTGTGCATCCGAACGCAAAAATTTCGAACAATGTTTCTATTGATGCTTTTGTTTATGTTGCCGAAGATGTAATTATTGAGGAAGGAACTTGGATTGGTCCAAACGCAGTGATAATGGACGGTGCAAGAATTGGAAAAAATTGCAAGATTTTTCCGGGAGCCGTTATTTCAGCAATCCCTCAAGATTTAAAATTTTCCGGCGAAAAAACTACAGCAGAAATCGGGGATAACACCACCATTAGAGAATTTGTAACCATAAACAGAGGCACTTTAGATAGAAACAAAACCAGTGTTGGAAACAATTGTTTGCTTATGGCTTATGTTCATGTTGCACACGATTGCTCTGTAGGAAATAATGTAATATTAGCAAACAGCGTAAATCTTGCCGGACACGTTACAATTGATGATTATGCTATTTTAGAAGGACTTGTGGCGGTGCAACAATTTGTAATTATTGGGGAACACAGTTTTGTTACTGGCGGAAGTTTAGTAAGAAAAAATGTTCCTCCATATGTAAAAGCTGCTCGTGAACCACTTTCATATGTAGGAATAAATTCAGTTGGATTGCGAAGAAGAGGCTTTACAAACGAAGCAATTTTGCAGATTGAAGATATTTACAGAACTATATATGTAAAAGGATTTAACGTTACCAATGCAGTTAAAATAGTAGAATTAGAAGCTCCAGTGAGCAAAGAGAAGGATATAATAATTGAATTTATAAACAAAAGCACCAACGGTATAATGAGAGGTGTATTATAAAGTAAAAAATGAAAATGATTGATCTAGTGGCGGCTTTTCCGTCACAACTAACAAAGGCAATAGAAATTGCAAAGCATGCAAAGCTAAAAGAAACGTCCCACCCAATACATAATATTTTCATAAGTGGTTTGGGTGGCTCTGGAATTGGTGGAAGTGTTGTAAAAGAACTTACGGAAAATGAATCTTTAGTTCCAATTACAATCAACAAAGATTATTTTGTGCCAAATTACGTAAGCAAAAATACGCTAGCTATTATTTGTTCGTATAGCGGAAATACAGAAGAAACATTAAATGTATTAACGTTATCCATTGAAAAAGGAGCACATATTGTTTGCATTTCTTCGGGAGGTAAAATTTCAGAAATAGCCAAAGAGAAAAATCTTTCCCTAATAACTATACCCGCTGGAATGCCCCCAAGAAGTTGTATAGGATACTCTATAACTCAGATTTTTAAAGTGTTTGAATTCTATAAAATAATTGAATCAAATGCTTTAAATGAAATAGAGAAATCGATTGTTTTGCTAGAGAAGGAAACCGAGAATATAAAAACTATCGCAAAAAATGCAGCAGAATTTTTAAATAATAAACTACCAGTTATTTATACATTAGGAAACACCGAAGCTGTTGCAATAAGATTTAGGCAGCAAATTAATGAAAATGCAAAAGTGTTGTGTTGGCACCATGTGTTACCAGAAATGAATCACAATGAATTGGTGGGTTGGACAACAGAAAATAAAAATTTAGCAGTTATTGTTTTTAGGTATTCCTCGGATTATTACCGCACCGTAAAAAGACTTGAGATTTGTAAAGAAGTATTTTTAAAATATACTCCGAACTATTTAGAACTAAATTGTTTAGGCCACACCGAAATTCAAAGAACAATGTATGCTATACATTTAGGAGATTGGATAAGCTGTTACCTATCAAACATTAGAAATGTTGATGCTAGCGAAATTAGAGTGATTGACTTTTTAAAATCGTCGCTGGAAAAAATTTAATCTTTTTGTAAAACAAAAACGGAAACCTCATTTGAAGTTCCCGTTTTTTTATCTCATCATATAAAATTACAAATTATCTGTTGTTTACCACTACTTTTTGGTTGGTGATTTCACCGTCAATAATTATTTGCAGGTAATAAATCCCATTTGCTAATTCTCTTGTTTGGAGTTGAACATTAGCAAAATCAGATGCTGCAGTTAGATTAGAATTATACACTTCTGCACCCGTGGAGTTAGATAATCTTAGAATAATTAAAGATTTGTTTTGAACTCCACTAATTGAGACATTTACATTGTTTCCATTGCTTGGATTTGGATAAACAGAAATAGATTTTTCAGATTTTATTCCTTCAAATTCTACCATCACCAATTTGGAATATTCAAATTTACCATCAAAATCTGTTTGTTTAAGTCGGTAATAGTTTTTGCCGTTTGCCGGGTTTGTATCAACAGAAGAGTAGTATAAAATACCATTGTGGTTTCCTGCTCCATCTACTTTATCTAATTCAATATAATTAACTCCATCTGTTGTTCTCTCCACAGTAAAGAAATCGTTGTTGGTTTCGGATAATGTGCTCCAAGAAAGTGCTGTAGTATTACCATTCTTTTTAGCATCAAAATTAATTAAGCTAATAGGAAGAGGAGTTCCTCCGCCATTTCCCGTAATATCAGAAAAACTATAAATTCCTTCCCAATGCATTGTGTTTGCTCCTATATTCACCGAGCCTGTTCCCATTTGAAAAGAAGAAGAAGATCCGCCAGCGCCAATCCATCCTGTGCCTTGACCTGAACCAGGAGTCCATTTGTATGGGAATAGGGTTGCTTCGCTTCCAGCAACGTCAGTCTGAACATAAGAAAAATCCACACCATAGGCAAAACCTGCAAGCAAGCCAGTTTGTTCCATAGACCAGTATCTGTTTAAATAATTTAATGAAGTGCCTATTTGTGGGTGAGAAGTGGCTGTTACGCTGCCTATAATAAAACTACCTGGAGTTGAACCGTTGTAGAGTGTTAAGTCTATTGGGGTATAATTGGTGGCATCACCCACCGGAAAATTGTAACCAGCATTTAATCCGGTAAAACGTTTTAAGATAGAGGTATTTCCTCCATTGTAAGTTACCAAATATTTGCTTGGTGTAACTCCTGTAATACTTCCACTTGCGCTGGCACTTCCAACAGTTATTAAATTTGTTCCATTAAGGATAAATTTACCCGTTACAAAATTTAGATTGTTTGTAACGTTTATTGCAGTACCGCTAGTTGCAATAACATTTCCAAGATCGGGAGATATTTCCAGATCATAGAAAGTTTCAAATGCAACACCAGAGCCGGTTGTAATAGTTTGGTCACCAGCAGCTTGCCTGTCAAAAATAATTTTCTTAAATGTAGGATCATTAAATGCGGAACTTGCACCTGTTCTTGTCCAGTTACCTCCTAATGAAAAAGTTCCAACGCCAACATAGTTTAAAGAAAAACTACCGTTTGTTATAGTTAAGTTGCCTCTTAATGATCTGGTGTCTTCCAACCTTAGATCTGTTCCAGCATCCAAAATTTCCACATTAAATGGAATACCAGCATTACCGGAGTTTATTGAACCTGCAGCCCAAGTTTTATCATTTACACCAACAATATAATCAACAGTATTTGAAATTCTGAGAGTAGAATTAGTTCCATAGTTACATGGATTTAATATTTGTCCAACAGAACCACCCAATAAAATTTGAAGTGTTCCATTTATTGTTGTTGGATTACCTGCACCAAAATCTATTGCGCCATCGCCCACTCTTAACAACACATTTGAATCAAAATTTAACAATGTTCCACCGCTTGTTGAAACTGTTTTGGTGTAATCGTTAGGTTGATTTGCACCAAGTCCGGTAACATCATATCTACACCCTGCAGAACCTGTAATTAATCTGGTTCCCCCACCGCTAACTGTTATACTACCCGAAAATGCAGGTGATGTTGCTCTGCCTCGGTGAGTAAAAGTAAAATTTGCAAGATTTAAATTTCCTCCGCTTAATATTAGGTTCCTGTTTACCGTTTTGTTGCCGCTCAAAGTGGCAGTTCCAGCAGTTATTTCAATATCTCTAATTTTATCTAAATCGGTAATAAATTCATTTCCTGTTGTTAACGTTCCATTGTATTCGATGTCTACTACTTCGGCAAGATTTATTGTTGGTGCTGCAGACATTGTGGCTGTTGCCTGGCTTCTTCTAATTTTTGAGCCATTTGCCATATTTACGTTATTACCGTTTAGGTTTAGCAACCCACTGCTTAGCCATAACCTGTTGGTAATATCAGTATTTGCATTTAAACGAACAGAAGAACCAATATTATCTATTTTTAGGTAGTTAAATGAGGTAACATTGTTAATGTCTTGAATGGCAGTACCATTCATAGTAACTTCACGTGTAAATTGATTGAATGTTGCTCCAGCATTTCTGGTTAAATTTCCGCCTACTTGCAAATCTCCATTAAGAGCGCCTAAGATAAGGCTGCCGCTTGTTCCACTTCCTATAGTGACGTTTCCAAGTACCCTTAAGTAATTGGTCATAGAACCCATAGTTAAACTTCCCCCATCATTAATGGTTAAATTACCAGCTATTTGCCGATTAGCAGAACCCCCGCCTAATAAATTTAGGGTTGTAGGTGTTCCGTTGAAATCTATTGTTACGTTGTTTGGATAACCTGGACCGGTAGTGGTGCTCCACTCTGCTCCTCTACCGTAAGTAGTTCCTGAGAAATATCTAAGTGTAGAAGTGTTAGAGTATGTTGGAGGATTTATTGAAACAAAGCCGCCGTTTGCAATTTGAAGTGTGCCATTAACGGTAGATAAAGAACTACCAAAATCTAAGCCAGAACTTAGAGCAATTGTGACGTTTGGTCCAAAGCTGAAGGTACCACCTCCAGATGAAGTGATGTTTTTTGTTCCGTTACTTATGGCTATTGTTCCTGAGCCTGTAATTGAAGCAAGGCCACCGTTGGCGTTTATATTTCCACCATTTGAAGCAAAATTTAGAAAGAAATTATTTAAATTTAAATTTCCACCGTTAGATAGTCCAAAACCAGCGCCAGAATTTGAAGTAATATTTACATCAGTGGTTAGTGTTAATGTTCCTGAAGGTTTATTAATGTAAAGATATGGAAAAGACTCAGTTAATGAAGAATTGGAAATTGTTTGTGCGCCAGTACCGTTAAAGAATACTGCTCTGTTGTTTGGTGTGAAGTTACCTGAGGCTAGTCTTACCCAATCTCCAGCAATGTATAAATCACTACCCGGAGTATTGTTTAAAACCAAAGTTCCATTAACGATTTGCAAAGTACCTGCACATCCTCTGGCGGTATTGGGCATATTTAAGGTTACACCGTTTGCCAAGGTTACATTGGCAGGTACACCTAAACCTGGGGTTGTACTATTTCCTGTCCATTCTGTGCTTACGTTATAAGACGTAAATGGAATGTAATTAAGGGTTGAAGAAGGACCATAAATCACCGAATTTGTATTAATAAATCCAGAATTTAAAATGCTGAGTGTTCCATTAATCGTTGGACTAATGTTTATAGTAGCCGCTCCATTTACATCTAAATTATTAAAAGTAATACTTTGGGTTCCACCAATAGAAGCATTCCCCAGAAATGCTACCTTTCCGTTAGATAAATTAATTACAGAACCACTATTATTTGAAACTATGCCTCCTGCAACAATATTAATTGTTCTTGAGGACGACAATGATAAACTGCTACCTGCATTAAAAGTAAGACCCGAGATGTTATTAGGGTTAATTGCTGTAACTGATAAGGCATGACTTAAACAAACAGTAGAATTTGTTGGAGGTAGTGTTCCACCCCAAGTTAAAGGATCGTCCCAATCTCCTGCCTGAACAGTTGCAAAACATCCTCTAATTCCATTAATGTTTCCTACCACAAATTCTTTTGCAGATAAGTTCCCAATAAAACCTGCTGCAGTTGAAGAATAAGGATTGGCACCAGCAGTTGCACTTGCTGCTCTTATTTGCCATAAAGAGCCATCCCAATCGCCATGATAAACTGTACTGGATCTTATAAACCCAGCAGCTTCGTCTGAACTGTTCCATTGGAATTTAGTAATTAAGTTGTTTCCACCGCCAACAGCTTCATTTATGTTGTATCTAAAATTAACCATTTGGGTATCGTCGTTTACACTCGGTAAAAATGTAGGAGCAGTTTTTACTCTAACGCCAATATCATCAGTTGTGTTTCCTTGGTTTAAAGTAACAGGAGCATAAGAAGTTGCCGTTCCAATAGGGTAAACTTTGTCTCCTCCGCCATTTACTACTTCTTGAATTAATCTACCATTTCCATTGGTATTGGTATATCGTGTAGATGTTGCACCAGTAATTGTTGAACCAGGTGACATAGTTAAGTCAAAATTACCTAAACTTAATAATCCGTTGGTGTGTGTTAATTGATTGTTTATTGTTTGACTTCTAAGTAAAGAAACCCCTGATGTATTATCTATAAACACAAATGCAAATGGATTTGACCCTGTATTGGTTCCGCCAATTGTTTGAGCCGAGCTTCCATCAAAGTAAACAGCTCTTGAATTGGGGAAGTAATTATTTGCAGCCACACCATTATTTATCCAATTTCCTTTAATTCTAATGTCACCTCCAAAAGAACCTGAACCAGATATTTGTCCAAGCAAGGTTAAATTTCCATTTATTATTAATGGCACTGTCATGTTATTTCCACCAAAATCCATATAGATATTGCTACCAGAATCAATAGTTACATTTCCTGAAGCATTAAATGTTGTTCCAGTATTACCTCCAGCACCAGGATTCAATGTTGTGTTGTTACTTACTTGAACGTTTCCAGGATATCCTCTACCACTTGCAGCGCTCCATTCTAAGCCTCTGCCGTAATTACCAGTAGTATTGTATTGGAGAGTAGAATTTGAATTATAAAACGGTGCATTTGTACTAACAAAGCCAACTGAGTTTATTATAAAAGTACCATTATTTTGAATGGTTGTTGTGTTTGCACCACCGCCAAAGTTAACACCACCACTTGCAGATACATTAAAAGGATTAGTAACCCCTAAAAACGAACCGCTTCCCAAGAAATTGAGTGTACCGCCAGTATTTCCAGTAGCAAAATCTCCCCCGTTACCAGTTACTGTTCCTCCATTTGAAACATTGTATGTAATACTATTGCCTATTGCAAAATTTCCTGATGTCAATACCAAAGTAGATCCTGTGGAACCTGAGGTAGTAAGTGTTACAGTTGCGGAGGAAGCAATTTCTAAAGTACCGGTATGGGTAATTGGCAGACCTGTGCCAGTTGCTTGATTGAATGTGCCATTGTAAATATAATTTGCGTTTGAATTAAAGTTTCTAGACAATCCCGATTGCACTGACCCAAGGTTAATTCCTGTATTAGAGATAATTCCATCAGCATTTGCTGTTTTTATAGTTGCTTCGCTTTCTAAAGTAAAAGTAGTTCCACCCGAATCATCGCCAACATAAGAGAATGCTCCACAATTTAATGTTGCTTGGTTTTTTACCCTAAATGTGGAACCATTCTTTATTATTATTGAATTAGTTAAAATTAATTCGGGTTCAGTAGTACCATTTCCAACTTCCCAAGTAATAAGATGTGTTGATACCGAAGTAGCAGGATTTGAGGCTGAATAGGTTTGTGTTCCCAATACTTTATTGAAACGGAAAGTGCAAGAAGTGGTGGCAAATGAACGTAAAATCTGACCACTTTGAACATTTAAGTTTCCTCCTAAGTTAAGAGTTTGGTTTCCACTGGATACAAACCCGGTAGAGTTAAAATTGACATTTCCACCATTAAGTGTTAAGTTACCAGTTATGTTAAGTGTATTTAAATTTGCCGTTTGAGTGGTTGTTCCTGTAAAGGTTAATAAACCAGCATTAACGTCCAAATTGCCAGAAACATTAACTACAACAGTTGCAACATTTGATGCACCTCCATTACTTAACCCTAATCTACCTCCATTAATTATAAGGTTTCCTCCAATATTTGTTGTTCCACCTAGTGTTCCAGAAAATAATCTCAAATCATTTACCGTAGAACCTGTATTTGTAATGGTTAGGTTATTTTGAATTGTTGTAAAAGGATTTGAGGATAATTGAATTGCAGCGCTTTGTCCTGGGCTGTTCCATTCTACGTCGTAAAAATTTTGAGAAAGACCTGTTGGAGCAGTATTGGTTATGCCAGAAATAATAAGAGTTGTGGCCGCGTTCCAAGTGGCAGTTGGTATAGTTCCTCCATTTACATTGTGAGTATAAACTGCAGAACTATTAGCTACCAGATTTCCGAGTGAACTTAATGCTGTGGTGTTTGTATTCCATGAAGAATTTAAAATGGTACTGCTGCCACTTGCCAATGTTGTTGTATTGTTTACATTAAATGTTCCATTAACTGTAAAATCTGTTGCTGCAAAACCATTTACAAGTGTAAAATTCCCTCCAGCGCCAACGGTTAATACCCCTCCTATTTGCACATCCAAATCGTTGGCAGCAACGGCAGTACTAACAGTAATTGTGTGTGAATTTCTGATTTGAATACCAGCGGAATTTATGTGGTTTGGTGCTGTTGCCACGGGTGTTGTGGGTGCAGGTGAAATAAATGCAGGATCGGTAGAAGATTCCCATTTTGTAACATCCGACCAATCGCCAGATGCAATGGATCTGTAATACAAAGGAACATCTTTTCTTCCTGTGATATCTGTATTGTTTAAACTTGCAGTTGATGGTCCAGTTGTTACTGTTAAGACGTTTGCTGCAGCAGAACTTGAGGGATATTCTGTCCATCCAATGTTTGGTGCATTAGGGTCATAAATATTCAATAACATATTGGTTTGAGTTCCTACAACGTCTGCATTGGTGTAATTAAAACTTCCATCCCAACTATATGATGTTGCACTCATGCTTGTATTCCAATATCTATTGATGTAATGAACTGAACTTCCATTATTTGGATGTGGGGCATTTACAACTCTCATTCCTAGTGTACCACCACTTGAAGTTACATTTAAGGTAGCCGGTGAATATTCTACAGTTCCTGTGTTATCTCCAACAGGCCATGTATATGTACCATTGGCTGTAAATACTTTTTGCAAATATCCTGTTCCGTTTGTAATTATAAAACTTGAGGCACTTGCATTAGAAATTGTAGCAGTGGCATTAAGGGTTAAATTATTTGTTCCAAGAAGGATGTTCCCAGATGTTAAATTTAAATCAGATGCAACAGTTACTGCATTATTCAAAGTTAAATTTGTACCTACTGTTTTTTGAATAATTAAAAATTGGAATGTTTCACCGCCATTTGCTGTTAAACTTTGAGCGCCTGTTCCATTAAAGAAAACTCCTCTACCATTAGCACCAGTGCCAACAAAGCTACCGAAACTATTTCTATTCCAGTTTCCTGCAAGTCTTAGAGCAGGACTTGAAGCATTAGTAGACAAAGTTAATGTACTTGTAGCCACATCACTACCTATGTTTACGTTACCGCCTACTGTAATTCCTTGGGCAGTTGACTGCATGTTTAATGAACCAGCACTGCCAGTTACCCCTAGTATTAAATTACTAACAATACCCAAGTCTGTGGTTGGTGTACCAATGTTTAAGGTAGTCCCATTTTGAATAGTAACATTTCCAGGATAACCTGCGGGGCCACTTAATGTTGACCACTCTACAAAACGGCCATAAGTAGTTCCGCTGTTGTAAACCAAGTTTGCAGTTGAAGCATAAATAGGAACACGGCTGTTTCCATCGATTGCTGCCACATTTCCATTTGCATCTATTCTTAAAGTACCTGTACCATTAATATTAAAGGCACCGTATCTTACTTCGAAGTTACTTCTTGCAAGGGCTAAAGTAGCGCCCGTATTTACTGTGGCATTAAGCACTTTACAAGTTGTAACATTGCTACCAGACACTGTTGTTGTGCCACTTATAATTAGATTAATATCATTTCCTGCTCCAATATCTGTGCCTTGCAATGCTCCAGTAACTTCTAATGTTGCAGCAGCACCACTCATTGTTAACGTAACTCCCGATCCAGAAGAATTTCTCAAATCTCCAGATAAAATCCTAACGTTGCCACTTACTGTTCTTGAAAATGGTAAACTCACATTTACACTATTGTTTACTGTAAAGTTTACAGGACCACTAGAAGCAGGGAATTCAAGTGCATTAGCTGTTTGACTGCTTGAGCCATTGTAAGATAGCGTTGAACCAGCTCCATAAGTTAAAGCATTGGTTATTATACTTCCACCTTGGTTCACACGCAAGGTACCTGCAATTGAAGTACTTGCTCCAAGATTTATAGCAGCATTTATTGTTACATTATTAAATGGAATACCACCAGTAGTTGTTACTGTGGCTGTTCCAGCAAAAACAACAGTTCCTGTTCCACCTGTAAATGTTGCTGTACCATTCGCAAAAGTTGAAGCATTGGCCATTGTTAATGTACCTCCAGCAGTCATTACAATACTTCCACTGTTGGTTAAAGTTGTATTAACTGTTAATGTACCAGATGCACCAAAAGTTAAACTGCTTCCTGAACGAATGGTTAATGTATTTGGATTATTGGTAACTGCCGCATTTGCAGTTACTGCATGGGCAATTGTTATGGCAACAGATGCTGGAGGTACAACTCCACCTAACCATGTAGAACTTGTTCCCCAATCGGTAGATGCATTAGAAATCCAACCTAAGAAAGTGAATCCAGCACTAGCAGAACCTGAAGTAATTGTATTTGTTACCACAATAGTGGCCCCAGATGCAGCTTGTGCTACTACTGCAGTTATTGTAGTAGAATTTACCACTGTAAATGTTGTAGCTGCTAAACCACCAATGGAAACAGACATATTAGCTGTGCTGGTAAAGTTTGTGCCCGTAATGGTAAGCGTTTGCCCAACATAACCTGTATAATCTGCCTGAGGAGCAAAAGTTGGACTTGTACCTTGAACTAAAGTAATTGTTGGTGGTGCAATAGGATTAGCGAATGCCAGGAATTGTGTATTACCAGCGCTGAAATTAGAGTTAGCAATTTGACTTCCCGATGGCGTTCCACCAATGAAAACATAAGTTCCTGTTGCAGTAGTTGTGCTTCTTCCTATAGCACTTAAAGGTGAAACTGCTGTTGGGCGTGAAAGCGTAAATTGGCTACCGTTAAAGTTTCCTGTTGCAGCTAAAGACCAATACTCGGCAGTGCTTAAAGAGCCAATTGAATTCGGATCAGCTGTTCCTCCAGAATTAGCATTGAAAGCTTCCATTGTAACACTTACTGTTCCAGTTCCTGTAGTTGGGTTTACTAAGTTGGCTGGTAAATAAGTTATCGGGCTTTGTTTTCCTAGTGCGAAGTCATAGGTTGTTCCAGTTAAAAGGGAAGAAGGTAAACTACGGTTTAATTTGCCACTCACAAATGAGTTTGAGGATGCTCCTGTAACAGCTGTTGTAGCAGTATTTGAAACAGAAACAGTATTAGAAACAGCATCTAAAATACCTGTACCCAATACCAATTGATTGGTAATGGTTGTATTTGCTGCCAAGGTAACAACATTTGTTGCAGCACCTTTATCCATATATAAATTTAACATACTTGCAGGTAAACCTGTACCAACTGCTTGGGGAGTTGTTGAACCAACAAAACCGTAAGAAGCAGTTGTAGAGAAAGTTCTTGTATCTACTTGAATATTACCCGTTGCACCGCTTGCATCAATAGTACCGCCATATTTTAGAGTTGATCCTGATGCCAAAGTAAATGAACTCGTTCCAGCATCTGTAATTGTGAAACCACCTGCTAATTGAAAACATGCTGGGCTATTTACTATCATGGCTCCTCTTAAAGCAAAACCTGCTCCTGCAACAACATTTGCTTGAGTAGCTGCAACTGATGCCGCTGTTGCATTAATGTCAACATTGTTGTAAGTAACAGATCCTCTAAGAGAATGAGTTTGAGCGGCACCTGTACCATATAATTCTACTGTACCTCCTGTTAAAGTGTAGGTACCAGTTAATTGAGGTAAAGTAGTGTTCAATAAGCTCATTCTGAAACGGCTTGTTCCAGTCATGTTAAGTGCAGAAGTACCGCTAAAATCATTACTTGCAACATCTAAAATTGCAGCGTCTTGTATTGTTACTAAATCGTTTAAAGAGTTAGCTGTTAAAGCAGAAGAAAGGGTTTTTGTTCCACTAGTGCTAAATGCGAGATTAACGTAATCTCTACCACCCCTTAATATTTGGTTGCCTGCACCATCTAAATTTACAGTTCCTCCTGATAATGTATAAGCACCCGTAAGTTGAGGACAAGTGTTAAGCTCGGCAATTTTATATGCTCCACCAGTCATAATTAAACGACCATCTGAAGTTATAGGAGCTAATGCTGGCGAAACCAATGTGCCTTGTCTTATTTCTAGTTTACCACCTAAAGCATCAACCCCGGTAGCACTGGTTATTCCAGTTCCATTAGTAAGTGTGAGTGTTGTTGATAAAGCATTGAGTTCTACAATTAATACTTTACCATTGGACGCTGTAGTAATTGCATCACCTGTAACTTGATTCGCAACACCCTTGTACCAAAATGTAGCTAATTGGTTAAAAGTCTTATTGGAAGTTGTATACTGCACATTACCAGTTGTACCTGAAGCTTGTTGAATACCATCAGGTGAAGTAATAACTAAAGTTGAAGCCGAATTTGTGACGAAAGTATTAGTTCCAGCAGGTGATGAAATTGTTTTGCGAATATTGAGCGCTGTTGTGCCCAAAGTGTTAAATCCGAAATCAAGTAATGCATTTGTTGTAACTGTAAATGGCGCGGTGTAACTTGTTACTGAATTCGTTACCAAATCCTGTGTGCGTAATTTTACAAAGGTTGCTGTTGATCCGTTTCCAATAGTCATTGGCACAGCTACTGCAATTGGAGCTACATCTAAGATATTTGGATCTAAAAGTGTTCCTCCTGTCATTATCATTCCAATTCTTGAAGGAGAACCTGAACCTCCGTCGTTTGTGAAGGAAGTTACTGTAGAACCGATAATCACATCTCCTAAAAAAGTAACGCTTCCATTTAAATTTACAGGGGTTCCACTAGCATTATGATGTAGTTTAAATGCATCATTACTACGATTCTCGAAGTTACCTCTAATCGTAAATTGATGGTTAAAAGAATTTACAGAGTAGTTAGTTCCGAATGAGAAATTACCATCATATACAGTTAAATTACCATTAACTATGTATCCGTTTGTACTAGATTGATTTGTTGCACCAGTAATCCAAAAACCTGAGGCATTAGTAATGTCAAAATTGTTTTCAACTAAATTTATTATCCCTATACTGCCACCTATGATATTCCAGTTTGCTGTGGTTGTAACATCTACAATTAAGTTCCCAAATTTATAGCCATTTGCATTGTTTGTAATTGCATTAGAAATATTAATTAAACTAGCCACTGTTGGAGTTGCAGTCCAATTCCAATCATTGATAGTAACAGTTGAACCTCCTTCAAACAATTCTGTGCCATCCCACATTGGGTGGTCGTTAACCATTGAAGCTTGATTTATTATCATTTGTCCACCACTTCTTACAATTAAACTAGCAGTTGAAGGAAGATCAATATCACCTTCAATATGAAGAATACCGCCAGAAAGAACTTCAATTCTTTTTGAAGCAAATAGTAATTCAGCAGCAACTGGAGGATTGTCATCATCATCAAAAGTCAATTCTCCTCCGTCAATTATTATTATATCGTTGTATGTTTCGGCAGAACTTCCTGCGCCTGTTATAGAAGCTTTGTCAATAATAATTCTCCCCGGTCTGTTTCCTGTTCCAGTTGGTAAATTTTGAGGAGCAGTAACGCCCAAAGTCCAAGTTGTTCCATTAAAACTATCCCAACC